>JAFGWG010000118.1 GCA_016937255.1 Bacteroidales bacterium | reverse complement strand
TTCCACCTTCCACCTTCCACAATAATTATGAAAACTGCATTTGTTATAGAGGAGTCTAAACTCATTAAAAATTTGGGGTTGCTTGCCAAAGTTCAGAAAGAGGCAGGAATTGAAATTCTTGTTGCCCTGAAAGGAATGGCTTTTTGGCATTATTTCCCACTAATGAAGCAATATCTTTCTGGTGCATGTGCCAGTTCCTTAAATGAGGTTAGGCTGATTTTTGAGGAAATGAACGTGAAAGCACATACCTATTGTCCTGTGTTTATAGAAGATGATTGGGATGAAATATGCAGTATGAGTAGCCATATTACATTTAATTCATTATCGCAGTGGGAAAAATTCAGAGATAGAATTCCGCAAGATATTAGCTCGGCTTTGCGCATTAATCCAGCGTATTCGGAAGTGGAGACCGATTTGTATAACCCTGCCCAACCGGGAAGCAGGCTTGGAATTCTGGCTGAGCAATTTCCAGATGAGCTTCCTGATGGTTTAGAAGGAATCCATTTTCATGTCTTGTGCGAGCAGGATTCTTACGTATTGGAACGAGTGCTTAAAGTGGTAGAGGAAAAGTTCTCAGCGCAGCTAAAACAGGTAAAATGGATCAATATGGGCGGAGGTCATCATATTACTCGTGCCGATTATAATGTGGATCACTTAATTCAGTTACTAAAAGATTTTAAGTCGCGATATCCGCATCTTAAAGTTATTCTAGAGCCTGGCGAAGCCGTAGGTTGGCAAACCGGATATCTCCAATGCAATGTGGAAGACATAGTCGAGAATCAGGGAGTGAAAATTGCTATGCTCGACGTTTCATTTGCTGCTCATATGCCCGATACACTTGAAATGCCGTACAAACCCGAGATCAGAGGGGCAGGGGAGGCTGGAGAAAAACAATTTGAGTATAGAATGGGCGGTTCTAGCTGCCTTGCCGGCGATTTTTATGGTGATTACAGCTTTGATCAAGAGTTGAAACCGGGTGATACAATCATATTTGAAGATATGATTCACTATACCATGGTGAAAACTACTTTATTTAATGGGGTGAAACACCCAGCCATTGCAAAAATTGATGGAGAAGGGAAATTTGTTGTACTGCGTGAGATTGGATACGAAGAGTATAAAAACAGATTAAGCTAATGCCTTCTTTTTATCTCTTGCCATCGATAGATAAATTCCCCAGATCGATAGCACGAAGAAAATACCAAATACATAGTGCATAACATCAACGATTAATATTGAATTATGAGGTTCTATTTTAGCTGAGCCAAGTAGCCAGTTGATAAACAGAGCAGCTAAACCCATACTAATCATTTGTCCGGAAATACGCATAGTGCTTATGGATGCCGAGGCCATTCCGAATTGTTTTGGTTCAACAGCATTCATTACTGCGTGGGTATTGGGTGTTGAAAAGAGACCAAAGCCGATTCCAAGGACAAACAATGCAACGTATATCAAAGTGAAACTGCTGTCAATCTGTACAAAAAAGAGTAGGGCAATTCCAATTGCTGAAAGCATCATACCCATAGAAGCCAGTAATCGTTGAGAGTATTTGTCGCTGAGCCGCCCGGCAATATTGGCAACAATGGCCATAATTATGGGTTGAATAACCAGAATAAGCCCAGTATCTTTAGGGTTAAGACCTCTCGATTTTTGAAGATAGAGGCTGAGTAGAAAAGCTACAGCAAAGGTACACGCATAGTTTATTAATGCAGCTAAGTTGCTAAAAGCAAAAACACGATTGGATGCGAAAAATCGCACATCAAAAACAGGATTTTTTTGTTGGAACTCTATAACAACAAATAATACCAGCCCAGCGGCTCCAGTTCCGCAAAGAATTTGCGATAACGTATCATCAATAAGATGCGCAAAGCCATACATGAATAAGGTCATGAAAATGACAAAAACAACAGATCCGGTAATATCAAAGCGCATTTTTCTTTCTTCTTTCCAGTCTTTTCCTTTATGAAGCATCATGAGAAGAATGACTATTACGCTATTTATGATGGTAATAATAAATAGAGATTTCCAGTCGAATATTGTTATGAAGATTCCTCCAAGGAAAGGAGCTGCGGATAACCCAAGGTAAACTGCAGTTACTGCAAATCCAATGTATTTACCTCTTTGTTCTTTAGGAAATGCAGAAGTAATGATGGCCATTGAAGTTACAAACATCATGGATGACCCAATGCCCTGAATAAAGCGCAAGGAAAGAAAGACAAAACTATCGCTTACTGTAACACAAAAAATGGCAGTAATGAGGACGATAATGTTTCCAAGAATAAAGATTGCTTTCCTCCCCACGCGATCAGCAATTTTCCCTAGTGGAATCATAAAAGCCGCTGAAGCAAGCAAAAACGACATATTAACCCAGCTGAGTTCTGTGGCGTTCATATTCAAATCATCACTGATTTGAGGTAATGCAACATTCATGGCAGACGACAGAAAAGGACCCAGTACGCTACTGATAAGAATGGCTATTAAAAGGGGACGTTGCTCTTTCATTATTGAGCAAATATGAGAAAAATTATTGAGATTTCTATATATGTAGGCATAAAAAAAACTGCCCGCTAATGCAGACAGTTTTATATGAAAATGAGTTTGAAACTATTTCACTTTTTCTGATAAGTCAGAGCCAGCTTTGAATTTAACCACTTTTTTAGCAGCAATTTTGATGGCTTTTCCAGTACGTGGGTTACGACCTTCGCGTGCTTGTCTTTTATAAACACTAAAGGTGCCAAAACCAATCAATGTAACTTTGTCGCCTTTTTTAAGACTTTTACCTACAACCTGCATAAAGGCATCAACTGATTTTTTAGAGTCAGCTTTGGTCATTTTGCTCTCTTTTGCAATAGCTTCAATTAATTCAGCTTTGTTCATAATTTTTAAATTTTTAAGTTAGTATGCTACAAATATAAGGTCTATAAACGAATTGAGCAAAATTATTTTCTATAGATCTCGTTATTGTTGATAAGTAGAGGTTTTCGTTAATAAGTGTTAGACAAAATGATGTATAATATATATAAACAGGCATATTTAGTAATTACAAATTATTTTTTAATAAAATACAAATCTATATATTATTGTATGTTAGATAGTTGTATAAATATATACCTGTATATACCTTTATATATAGGGTATAAAAAAAGCTGCCCATTAGGACAGCTTTATAGCAATTTTCTTGCTTTAATTACTTAACGGTTCCGGCTAAGTCTGCACCAGCTTTAAATTTAACTACTTTTTTAGCAGCAATTTTGATTTTCTTTCCGGTACGAGGGTTAACGCCTTCGCGAGCACTTCTTTTTGCTACTGAGAAAGATCCAAAACCGATCAGAGAGATACGGTCACCTTTTTTCAGAGTTTTTTTGGTTACGCCCATGAATGCATCTAGAGCTTTTTTTGTGTCTGCTTTTGTCATTTTGCTGGCTGCTGCCATTGCGTCAATTAATTCAGCTTTGTTCATTTTTTTCTATTTAAAGATTAATACTAAAATTGTACAAAGCAAAAATAAACGAATAAATCTATTTGTCAAGTGTTTTGCCTCAAAAAAACGCTGTTTTGTTGATAAAACAGCGTTTTCGTTAATAACTTAGGGTTAAAAGTCGCATTAAACCACATGAATTAGTATATGAATGGTTAAGAAATGAATCTACCACGCAAAAAATCTTCTTTGTATCCGCGAAGAATTTCATCCATATTCATGGGCTTTTTGCCTTGAATCTGCGCACGAATAATTTTAATACTGCCTGTGCCGCATATTACTTCCAATAATCCTTCTTCTGTACTTCTATATGATCCGCATTCTCCATTTATAGTATTTTCAGATATTTCTGCGATTTGAATTTTAATCATGATGGTTTCACCTTTCAATACCATTCGTGTCCAGGCTGCAGGGTATGGACTCAGCCCACGAATATGATTATAAATATCTGCTGCTGATTTCTTCCAATTAATTTCAGTATTTTCTCGATTTAATTTTTGTGCTGTTTTATTAGACTCTGTATTTTGTTTACGACGAATCGAATTTGCCGCATCTAAGTTTTGAAGTGTTTTCAGAAGTAAGTCTGCACCTTTAGCCATCATTTTGTTACGTAGTGTTTCAAATGTGTCATCAATTCCTATAGGCATCTCCTTCTGTAGCAGAATATCTCCAGTATCTATTTTGTCATTGATGAAGAAAGTGCTCAGTCCACTTACGGTTTCTCCATTCATAATGGCTCTGTTTATTGGGGCTGCCCCTCGATAATCGGGCAGTAAAGATGCGTGTAAATTAATAGTTCCTTTTGGAGGAATTGACCAAACTACTTCTGGTAACATTCTAAAGGCAACTACAATAAACACGTCGGCTTGCAAAGCTTTCAAATCATCAATGAAATCTGGATCTTTTAAATTGGTCGGTTGTAATACCTTAATATTATGCTCAATGCAATAGTTTTTTATCTCTGAGCTTTGCAGCTTTCTGCCACGACCGGCAGGTCTATCTGGAGCCGTAACACAGACCAGAACGTCATGTCCCGATTTATGTAAAGCATCTAATGAAGGAACTGCAAAAATTGGAGTTCCCATAAAAACAATTTTCAACATCGACTTTATTTTGATAAAGAATCGCGTAAACCTACCATTGAAACAGCTGTTATAGCTGCTTCCGTTCCTTTATTACCATGCTCTCCGCCCGATCTGGCAACTGCCTGCTCCATAGTGTCTGTTGTGAGAACCCCAAAAATGACGGGAATATTGAAGCTTAGACCAACATCCATAATGCCATTGGCAACCGCTTGACTGATAAATTCAAAATGGCGGGTTTCTCCCTGAATAACACAACCTAGACAAATAATTGCATCTACTTCGTTTTGATCGGCATAGTATTGTGCGCCCAATGCCAGTTCAAAGCTACCCGGAACCCAGGAAACATGAATATTCTCTCTTTGAGCATTGTGTTTAATAAGTGTGTCAACAGCTCCTTCAAGCAATGCGCCCGTTACTTCTGTATTCCATTCAGATACAACTATGCCAAAACGCATATTTTTTGCATCAGGAATTTTCTCTGGAGTGTATGATGATAGATTTTTCTTCTTGGAGGGCATATTTATGAGTTGATCATGTACTGAGCTCTCTCAATATATTTATTAATCTCACGTGCTTCAAAAGATCTCCAATGTTCTGCTTTTATGCGCTTATAAAGCTCGCTTGCTTCTTCCCAGTCCCCTTGGTCCTCATGAATCCATGCAGCACGCATAAGATACATGGGCGTTGTGAAATCATTTACCGACTGATCAGCAGCTTTCATGTAATACTCGAGCGCCGATTCATAATCGCCAAGTTCTACGTACGCATCTCCAATACAACCAGTAGCCATGGGCCCAATAATTTCATCTTTCCCATCAAATTGTTCCAACTCATCAATAGCATCTTCAAAAAGACCCTGCTTTAGATAAATCATACCTATATAATAATGAGAAAGGTTGCCTGAAGGTGTGCCTCCAAACTCATCAACGATGTCGAGAAATCCGAGATGCATTCCATCACCATTTAAGGCCAAATTTAGGGAATCCATTTCATAATACATTTGAGCCATGTAAATTTCATTTTCAGCCTTTTCAATCTTAGGCTGAAGAATAAATCTATTGTAACCCCAAATACCCAAAACGATTAGCGCTATACCGCTAATGACGTAGGTGATGGTTTTTTTGTTTTTTTCTATAAATGCTTCAGTTCTACTTAAAGAACTCTGAATGCTCTCAAGTCTTTGATCACCACTGGATTTTTTCTGTTTTGCCATCGTTTGTCAGTTCTTAAATGTCGTGCAAAATTACACGATTTTTTGAAAACTAGTCAATTTCTTTACTTTTCGACTCATTTTCAATTTCTTTATTTGTTGTTTTTTTTGCTTTTTTATCTTTATCGCTTATAATAGTTAGCTCATCATTCTCGTTAAAAAAGTCTAGTGTGATCTTTTGCCCATTTGATAATGATGATTTGAGAATTTCTTCTGCCAAAGGATCTTCAATGTATTTTTGAATGGCTCTCTTAAGAGGTCGTGCACCATAATTTGGATCCCAACCTTTTTCAATAATGAAATCACGGGCTTCTTCAGTAAGAACCAATTCGTATCCCATTTCGGCAATGCGATTATAGAGTCCTTTTAGTTCAATGTCAATAATAATATTAATGTCATCTTTTTCAAGGTTATTGAAAATAATCACATCATCAACTCTGTTTAGAAACTCAGGTGCAAAAGTCTTTTTTAATGCATTTTCAAGAACGCTTTTAGCATAACCTGATTTTTTAGATTCTTTCGATTTCGTATTGAATCCAACTCCTTCGCCAAAATCTTTGAGCTGACGTGTTCCAATATTTGAAGTCATGATGAAGATAGTGTTTTTGAAATCCACTCTTCTTCCAAGACTATCGGTTAATTGTCCATCATCAAGTACCTGTAATAAAAGGTGAAATACATCAGGATGTGCTTTTTCAATTTCGTCGAGCAAAACAACACTAAATGGTTTGCGACGTACTTTTTCGGTAAGTTGACCTCCTTCTTCATAACCTACATATCCTGGAGGAGCTCCCACCAAGCGAGAAACGGCAAATTTCTCCATGTATTCACTCATGTCAATGCGAATCAATGCATCGTCGGTATCAAAAAGATATCTCGATAGAACTTTTGCAAGATATGTTTTTCCAACACCGGTGGGTCCCAGAAAAATAAATGAGCCGATGGGTTTGCCGGGATCCTTCAACCCAACTCGGTTCCTACGAATAGATTTTACAACTTTTTTCAATGCATCGTTTTGTCCAATAACGATATCTGAAAGCTCTGTTTCCATTCTCATTAAGCGGTCGCTCTCATTTTGAGCAATTCTGGTTACAGGAATACCTGTCATCATTGCCACCACTTCAGCTACATTCTCGTCATCAACGTTTTCTCGGTGCATATTGGCTTCATCTTCCCATTTTTTATGCGCTATTTCTAGGTCGCTTAGTAATGCCTTTTCTTCATCTCTAAAACTTGCAGCTTCTTCGTATTTTTGTCTCTTGATGGCATCTGTTTTTTTTGTGCGAACATCTTCAACATTTTCTTCTAGATCCAGAATTTCCTGAGGAACTTTCATGTTTTTTAGGTGTACACGTGCGCCTGATTCATCTAGTGCATCAATGGCTTTATCTGGGAGAGAACGATCACTAATATAGCGCTCTGTTAAAGAAACACAGGCTTCCAATGCATCGTCGGTATATTTAACCAAATGATGGTCTTCATACCTCTCTTTAATGTTTTGTAAAATGCTGATGGTTTCTTCCATACTGGTAGCTTCTACCAATATTTTCTGAAAACGTCGTTCTAAAGCGCCATCTTTTTCAATATGATTGCGATATTCATCAAGGGTGGTTGCACCAATACATTGAATTTCACCTCTGGCCAAAGCTGGCTTAAACATATTGCTCGCATCAAGTGAACCACTGGCACCACCAGCACCAACAATAATATGCAGCTCGTCGATGAATACAATAACATCTCTATTGTTTTCTAATTCAGTCAGAAGTGCTTTCATGCGCTCCTCAAATTGACCTCTGTATTTGGTTCCGGCTACCATTGACGCCATGTCGAGCATAACAATGCGCTTGTTGTGTAATGTGCGAGGAACTTTTCGCTCCGCAATACGCAGTGCTAAGCCCTCCGCAATAGCAGATTTACCTACACCAGGCTCTCCTATTAGAACTGGATTGTTTTTCTTACGACGACTTAGAATCTGAGCAATGCGCTCAAGCTCTTTCTGTCGCCCAATTATGGGATCAAGTCTGTTTTCGCGGGCAGCTTTTGTTAAATCACGACCAAAATTATCGAGAACAGGTGTTTTACTTTTGCTTTTTGAATCACTACCTTTTTTGCTACCAGAGGAAAATCCTTCTCTTTCATCATCGTCATCATTTTCCATCGGAGTTTCCGCTTTGAAAGTTTCACCGGTATCGATATCCTTGCCCTGTATTCCCGAAATTTCATTGAAAGCAACTTGATAGGTGATTCCCTTGTTTCCAAGTAATTTGCTAACAACATTGTTCTGCTCCCGCAAAATGGCCAATAGCAAATGCTCGGTGCCAATTACATCGCTCTTAAGCTCCCGGGCAACAAGATAAGTAACCTTCAAAACTTGTTCTGCCTGACGTACCAAAGGAATATCCTCTTCAGAACTATGTTCACTTTCTTCAGATTTATTGAGCAAACGCTCAATCTCTTTTCGGAAGGCTCCGGGGTTGAGCCCCAAACTCCTTAAGACCTGAATGGCAAGTCCCTCTCCTTCACGAAGCATGCCCAAAAAAATATGTTCAATGCCAACATAAGGACTGTTTAGCCTATGGGCTTCTTCTTTGCTGAAAACCAGCACATCCATCACTCTTTGCGAAAACTTTGCTTCCATCACGATTATATATATTGCTAAAATACAAAAATAATATCAAAAATACGACGATCGACCATAGCTGCTATTTGTCATGATGCTTTTTTTTAACATGGGTTTGTTTACAGCCTGCTAGCCTTGATTATTATGCATATGAATTGTTGACAACTTTTGCTGCAATGTCAATAAAAATGCCTATCTTCGCACGTTCATTAATTTAGTGAATTACAAGACCTAATTAACTGAAAAACAAAATATTGATGAGTGAGATTAGTAACGGTGGAGAAAGAATTATCCCGGTAAATATTGAAGATCAAATGAAGTCTGCCTACATAGATTATTCTATGTCGGTAATTGTATCTCGTGCTTTGCCTGATGTGAGAGATGGATTTAAACCAGTTCATCGTCGCGTTTTATATGGAATGAACGATCTTGGTGTATATTCCAACAGACCATATAAAAAGTCGGCAAGAATTGTAGGGGAAGTACTTGGTAAGTATCACCCACACGGAGACACATCTGTTTATGATGCCATGGTTCGTATGGCTCAAGACTGGTCTTTACGCTACCCTATGGTAGATGGTCAGGGTAACTTTGGCTCTATCGACGGCGATAGCCCGGCTGCTATGAGGTATACTGAAGCTCGTTTGCAGAAATTGTCGGAAGAAATGCTGGATGATATCGACAAAGAAACAGTCGATTTTCAGTTGAACTTTGATGATAGTTTGGAAGAACCCATCGTTTTGCCTGCCAAAGCTCCAAACCTCTTGCTTAATGGTGCTTCTGGTATTGCTGTAGGTATGGCAACCAATATGCCTCCTCATAACTTAAACGAGGTGGTTGATGGTACTATTGCTTATATCGAAAACAATGATATCACCATTGAAGAGCTGATGAAATTCATTAAAGCTCCTGATTTCCCAACCGGAGGTATTATTTATGGTTACGATGGTGTAATAGATGCCTACAATACAGGTAGGGGAAGAATTATGATGAGGGGTAAAACCGAGCTCGAAGAAGAGAATGATCATATCCGCATTGTAATTAATTCTATCCCTTATCAGGTAAATAAATCAGACTTGCTGAAGAAAATTGCAGATCTGGTTAATGATAAAAAAATTGATGGTGTTTCCGATTTGCGCGATGAGTCTGATCGCAACGGAATGCGAATTGTTATAGACCTGAAACGAGATGCAGTTCCTAATGTTGTTATTAACTTATTGTATCAGCATACTACTCTTCAGTCATCGTTTAATGTAAATAATATTGCCCTGGTTAAAGGGCGCCCGATGTTGCTCAATCTGAAAGAAATTATTGGATATTTTGTAGAACATCGTCATGAAGTAGTTACTCGTCGTACACAATACGAGCTGCGTGAAGCAGAAAAACGTGCTCATATTCTCGAAGGTTTACTTATTGCTCTCGATAATATCGATGAAGTAATTGAAATTCTTCGCGGAAGTAAAGTGGTGGAAGAAGCGCGTGAAAGATTAATGGAGCGTTTTGAACTCTCCGATCTTCAGGCAAGGGCTATTGTGGAAATGCGCCTCCGTTCATTAATTGGGTTGGAACGTGATAAACTCAAAGCCGAATATGATGAGTTGATGGAACGCATTGCTTGGTACCAAAAAATATTGGCAGATGTTAATTTGCGAATGCAGATTATTAAAGATGAACTATTAGAACTCAAAGAGAAATTCGGTGATGAGCCGCGTACTGAAATCATTTATCAAGGTAAAAACTTCCGCATTGAAGATACCATTGCTAATGATGATGTTATTATTACCATTAGTAAAATGGGATATATAAAGCGTACTTTGCTAAGTGAATATCGGGTTCAGAATCGGGGTGGTCGTGGATTTAAGGCTTCTGATGTTAGAAATGAGGATATTCTTGAACATCTCTATGTGGCTTCCAATCATGATTATTTACTCTTCTTTACTAAGAAGGGAAAAGTTTTCTGGCAACGGGTTTTTGAAATTCCTGAAGGAAGCAAAGTGAGTAAGGGTCGTCCAATTCAAAACCTTATCGCGATTGAACAGGATGATTGGGTCGAAGCAGTTATTAATACTCAAGATCTGAACGACGAGGAATATATCAACAATAATTATATTATTCTTTGTACTGAAAAAGGAATAATTAAAAAAACAAGTCTCGAAGCATATTCTCGCCCTCGTCAAAATGGAATCAATGCCATTAGTATTCGTGAAGGTGATAGGCTCTTCCAGGCAAAAATGACCAATGGAACTAATGAAATTCTCATTGGATTACGTTCAGGCCGAGCTATTCGTTTTAATGAACAAACTGTTCGTCCAATGGGTCGTAATGCTAGCGGAGTAAAAGGTGTTACCCTTTCTGGGGAGGATGATGTTGTTGTTGGAATGATTTGTATAGAAAATTCGGAAAAACAGGTTCTTGTTGTTTCTGAAAAAGGCTATGGAAAGCGTTCAAAGGTCGATGATTATAGAATTACAAACCGTGGGGGTAAAGGAGTGAAAACCCTTAATATCACAGAAAAAACCGGTAATCTTGTAGCGCTTTTAGCAGTTGAAGATGGCGATGAGCTAATGATTATCAATAAGTCTGGTATTGCTATTCGAATGGGACTCGAAAACCTTCGTGTTATGGGTCGTGCTACACAGGGCGTAAGACTTATTAATTTAACAAAGAATGATGAAATTGCTTCTGTGGCAAAAATTATAAAAGAAGATGAGGATGAAACATCTTCTGAAAACCTTGCTGAGGAGAACATTGACGTCGATATTGATAATTCTGAGGAGATCAATGATGCCGATATTGACAATTCTGATGAGTAAATAAGTTTTCGGTAGATATGAATCTGGCAAAGTCTTTGTTTTTATAAGTTTTAATTTTACTTTTGTAACAAATTAAAGAGACCATATTATGAAACGATTACTCTTATTTCTATTTGTCGTGTGCAGTGCTGTATTTCTTAGTGCTCAAAGTGGAAATGTTATTGATGCATACAACTACACTAAGTCAGGTAAACTGGATAAAGCTCTAGCCAGTATTGAGCCTGCAATTACTCATCCAAAAACCATGAATGAACCAAAAACCTGGTTGTATCGTGGAAATGTTTATTTGGCTTTGGCCTTAACCGACGATGAGAAATATATGAATTTGGTTGAAGGTCCTCTGGATTCAGCATACAATTCATATCAGAAATCAATTTCAATTGACAAGGAATATATTGCTCCTTCTGCTAATCCTCCTAAGGCTGAATTAGGATTGTATATTATTGGCGAGCAATATTACAATAAAGGGGTTGAGTTTTTTAATAAGCAGGAATGGGCTCTTGCTCAGAATTATTTTGAAAAAACAAAACGTATTAATGCTATTTTTGGAGCAAAAGATTCTCTTGCTACATACAATGCTACTTTATGCGCCTTACAGCTTGGGGATAAAGAAACTGCAAGTAAATACTTAAAGGAATTGGTTAATATGGATTATCGCAATCCAAGAATTTATCCAATGCTTGCCGATTTGTATAAAGAATCTGGCGATACTGCAAAAATGCTTGGTACCGTAAAAATTGGAAGAACTCGTTTTCCTAATGATTTGGGGATCATCATTGCAGAAACAAATTACTATCTTGGAACCGGACAGATCGAAAAAGCTCAGGAATTATTGCAACAAGCAGTTGAACAGGATCCTGAAAATGCAATTTTGCACTTTACTATTGGAAGTAATTATGACAAACTTGCCCGTGATACTTCAATAAATGATGAGGATAAGCAAAAAATGATTGCCGAGGCTGAAATTGCTTATAGTAAGGCTATTGAAATTAAACCCGACTATTTTGATGCATATTATAATATGGGTGCCCTTTTCTTTAATGCAGGTGTTGAAAAGTTTGAAGAAGCCAGTAATATCCCTCCAAATGATTTCGATGCTTATAATAAAGCGAAAGAAGAATTTGAAGGGTATTGGTCAAAAGCTATGCCTTATCTAGAGGAGGCACATAAGTTGGATGCCAAAGACTTGAATACTCTTATTGCTCTTAAAGCGCTTTATGCACGATTGAGTATGCCTGAAAAACTTAAAGAAACCAATGAGAAAATTAATGCTCTGACTAAGTAGTCGGGTATTATTCTAAATATTAAAGGCTGTCGAATTTTTTCGACAGCTTTTTTTATGCCATTAAGTGTTGGATGCTAAATCCGGGTACTAAAATTTCCAAGAGAATGAAAATTATTACTACAATAGTCGGCAGCAGATATCTAATTTTAATAGGTATCCTATCTGTCTTAAAGATGATATGCAGGTAAGCTGCAGGCAGTAGCAGGAATAGAGATATGGCCTGTGCTGCTCTTGGCGGTTCGGCATCTCTCATGATCAATGCAATAAATAATGTGTGAATAAATGCCATACCCAAAGGTAATAATACTAATATTCGAATTTGTTTTATTTTTTTGAGCTTTTCGGTAAATAGATGGGTTAAAGGCCAGACCATGATGAAAAGGATGATCAATGAGAAAAAAGCGGTTTTTATATTTAAAAATGCAGATAGCATCGCTGCTTTGATAAAACTTAAATTGCTTGCATTAGCCAGAAGATTGGATCGAGCTAAAGACGCAGGCGCAAAATAGTGAATAAGCATGCCTGTTATTAATAGCCCAAAGGGGATAATGATGTTTATTGAGGAGTTTTTTTTGAAGAAATATGCAAAAATGATTATAGCCAAGGCAAGTATTGCTGCAGTTTCGGATGCTCCGCCAAGAAAAATCGATGAAATAATCGCCAAAAGAAAACCCAATTTGCTAGGATTAATCAACCATGAGACAGTCAATAAAAATGCTGCTACTGACAATCCGTGTACAAAAATTGAACTGGGCCAAAAGAATACATCGCTAATTTGAGGAGAGGAAAGATAAATGGCTGCGGTGAGTATGCTACTATATATAATGAGATTTCCGGTTTTGAAATAACCTTCAATTTCTAAAGATCTAAAAAAGCTTCTGCTTGCAAGGAGGCAAATACTTAGGCAGAAAACGGCAGAGCTTAGTACTGTAGAAGACTGTGGTAGACGCATAAATAGCATTTGTAGTAATGCTGAGGCATATCGGCCGTTATTGTGTTGCCACCAAAATTGGAAATCACCGAAGAAATTGCCGTGGGTGCAATATTTAAGTACCCAAAAATCATCATCATGCAGATGGAAGGTAAAAGCCCGCATGAAGAAAAATGCCAGAAAACCTATTACCGGCAGAAAAAGAAGCGCATTATTTAGCGATTTTTCTGTTGATCTTTTTTCCATTTTTCTTTATCGAATAAATCTCCGGTTTCGGTATAGTGCTTCCATTTTCCTTTTTTAAGACCTTCTTTATATTTGCCTTCAATTTTTAATGGGCCGGAATCGAAATAGAATTCCGCACTGCCGTCCATCAGATTATCTTTAAACTCTATCTGGGTCTTTCTTTCACCGTTTTTATAATATTCACGATAATAGCCGTCTTTTTCTCCTTTGTTAAACTCAATTTGAGCCATAGAGCCACCTTCATCTTCATCGTAGTAGATAATGGCATTGCCATCAGCTTTTCCTTTATCGTAAACAATGCTGCCGCGAATATTTCCGCTTTCATAATAGAAACGCCAGATACCATCCTGCTCACCATCTCTGATTCGTCCTTCGGCTTTTATGTCGCTGCTGTCTTCATCCCAGAAAATTCGGCAGGTTTTTCCGTCTTTAGCATCCTCGGGGAATTCTATAGCCAGCAAAGAATCAAACTCATCGATATAAAGTTCTTCTGCACTGTTTTCAATCAATTCGAGTTCATGTTCAAAAAGGGCATCAATATTATGTTGAACCATGAGCTTATTGCTAAAACGTCCATTTTCTTCAGAAATGAGTTGGAAGCCAATATTTTGAAAACTTACAATCAGTTCTCTGCTTTTCTGAATTCCATTTTTTTGGCCTTCTTGAGCAAAATGATATAAGTGACTGTAGATTTTTGGTCCTTTGAGGAAGATTGATACGTTTGAAGTTTCTTCAAAATTGCTCATAAAACTCAT
The DNA here is from genome assembly GCA_016937255.1 of Bacteroidales bacterium. Classification (GTDB taxonomy): domain Bacteria; phylum Bacteroidota; class Bacteroidia; order Bacteroidales; family DTU049; genus BM518. The sequence goes on along the minus strand of JAFGWG010000118.1, from coordinate 8,781 downwards.
GTAATCTTCATCATTTTGCAATACTTTACCTTTCTCCCAAGCGTCTATGACATCCATTAACGTGCTTGGATTATTAGCAAAAATCACAAAATCATCGAGATAAATGAAATAGGGCTTTTCGAGTCTGGCAAATAATTTTCCAAAGAACATTTTGAAAAAACCTTTCAATGCAAAATAATGGATGGTAATTTCCTTATAATCAACTTCTTTTATTCGTACGGGGGTTTTCTTCTTTACCTGTTTACAAATAGTGCTCAATCCGCTTTCAGCTTTCTCAATATCAGTGCTATGAAGAAACGCCAGCATGTCATTCTCCTTGGAATTGGCCGTTGGAGGGAGTTTTACAAGCGCTATTTCGGTGCCTATCCACGAGAAGAAATCTTCTTCCAAATCAATATTGAAGAATTTTTCAGTTTTTTCAATTGTTTTGGAATAACTTTCTGCATTTGCTGAATCACTGAAAGTAAATTCTTCTTTCAGTTTCGTGTAAAACTCCATATAATCGTCAAATGTAATGGAAAGATATAGAGCCATATGGTCGGGAATAACTCTATAAGCTTGCATTTCTCCGGGAGAAATATTGCTGAGCATGTGGAGGTAGCTGCTTACGGAATCTTTTAATACGGTTGCGCCTTCAAAAATCATTTGTTCATCCTGAAAATCAATATTAAAAGATGAGTAATTAAAAATTCTTTGCAATTCTGCCAATAATTCATCCTGATCGCTTAAATAATACTTGATGTATTTTGACATGAAATCGTAAGAAACATAAAAGCGAAATAGCGATGAACCAGATGTTTCAGATGTAACTTTCTGAAAAGCTGTATTATTTTCCCACCAGTCGGGAGTTTGAGAAGCTTTATGCGCTTTTTCAATGAGACCTTTATTATAGCTGGCCATAAAGACATTATCAATTATGGAAACATAAAAGATTTCACCAGTTTCTTGATCGGTAAGGATTAGCATATCATACTCATCATATTTTTCAGTTTCAAGATTATACCCGTACAATTCAACAATTTCTTTAATATAGCCTTTAATAAAAGCAAATTTCCCTGCTTCTTTAAGGTCAACCAAAAAGAGAAAATCAAAATCATTGTCGGGTAGAAGATGACAGCTAATGAGTAGGGGCCTGTCTATAAACAACATGTCCATGGTTGCGTCGTCTCTAATGAGAGAGTCTAGCGATATTGCACTTTCGTTAATGTCTTCAAAAAGCGGGTCTGTAATCAGGTGACGCCACATATTGCTTTTAGCAAGGGTGTTCCATCCTTCTGTTAGATTATCCGTTTCAATTATATATACTGCGTCTTGTGGAACATAGTCCCAGATTGGGCGATTCGGACTTTTTTTGAAATAGAAATATGTTGCAACAACCGCGATGCTAATCACTACGGTAATGAGGCCAAATAGTACAATTTTTTTAGTTGTTTTCATAAATGCAGTATTTCTTCGGGTAAAAGTACGAAATTAAATATCGAATTCAAAGGTCGCAAAAATCTCTTGGTATTGCAAATAGTCTGTTTCACTATAAGAAACCAGTGCTATTTCTTTAATATATTTTAGATGTGGAATAGATTTCTTAATGCTTTGAAGAGCAATTTTGCATGCTTCTGAAAATGGATATCCATATATTCCTGTACTAATAGATGGGAACGCGATGCTTTTAACTTGATGCTTATCGGCCAATTTTAATGAATTGCAGTACGCATTGGCTAACATTATTGCTTCATTATTATGACCCCCTTTCCACACTGGCCCAACAGTGTGAATAATGTATTTTGCTTTTAGTTTATATCCTGGACTTATTTTGGCTTCGCCTGTTTCAGCACCGCCAAGTGTTTTGCAGTAGTCTAGTAATTCTGATCCTGCTGCACGATGAATGGCTCCGTCAACACCACCTCCTCCAAGTAAAGATTTATTTGCTGCATTTACTATGCAATCGCTTGATAGTAGGGTGATGTCACTCTTCAAAATAACAATTTTTGTGTTTTTGACAATCATAAATTTCTTTGTTAAAGCTTTGTTATATATCACGTATAAAAGTAGTTGTTTTGTAAAAAGAACTTGCATGGGATGAATTTATTGTTACTTTTGCATTTCCTAAAAGCAAGGTGAAAATATAATATTAATTAAATTAAAATTTTATGGATTCAATTAAGAAAACAGATCTGATAAGGATTGGAATTTTTTACGATGGGAATTATTTTTTACATGTTAGCAATTACTACAATTATGTACACGATCGTCAGAGCAGAATCAGCATAAGTGGTCTGCATACTTTCATTAGACATTATGTAGCGCAGGAGGAAACTATTGACCCTCAGTATTGCCATGTAGTAGATGCCCATTATTTTCGTTCAAGACCCGGTGCCCGCGAAGCGAGTATGAAGGGAAATCAGCTCTATTTCGACCGACTTTTCGACGATATTTTGATGTCGGAAGGTATCACAACCCATTATTTTCCGGTACGTACTGTACAGGGCGTAAAAATGGAAAAGGGTATTGATGTTTGGCTGGCTTTAGAAGCTTTTGATTTAAGCATTGCCCGTCAGTTTGATGTTTTAGTACTTATTGCGTCCGATGGTGATTATGTTCCATTGGTGAAAAAAGTGAATGCGCTTGGAACCAAGTTAATGCTTATTAGCTGGGACTTCGAATTTATTGATGATTTCGGTCAGCAAAAAATGACTCGTACTTCACAGGATTTACTGAAGGAAGTTACTTATCCTGTTGCTATGCATGCGATTATTGAAGATCCCGAGTATTCGGATACGCCTTTAATCAATTCTCTATTTGTCCCTCGTAGTGAAAAACGAGATGATGTTTTTGATGCTGAAGAGTTCATTACATATGATGGAGATGGTGTTGAGCGCACTAGTACAATTTTGTCGTTAAAGAACGGCTATGGATTTATTAAGTATCCGCCCAATAATTTGTTTTTCCATTTTCATACCATTGAGGAAACAGCTCTTGAACAGTTGAGACCTGGAGATGAAGTGGTTTTTGAGATGGCGAAAAATGAAAAAGGTGAAGATATTGCAGTGAATGTAAAATTGCCTGAAGAAGAATAGTTTTTTTTTGATTGATTTTAGAGGCAGCTTTGGCTGCCTTTTTTTATGCCCAATAATTTGTTGGGGAGGATATATCCTAAGCAAATCTTGTAGAAGGGCGTCGAAGAGTGACAGACAGCAGTTTGTAATTATGTTTCAACTTGTTTCTTTGCAGACGAACTCTTGATCTCCTATGTCGAACGAAGACTTGTTTGCATAATATAATGTTATTCAAAGTCATGCTTCGACAAGCTCTGCATGACGCGCAATAGTGAAAAACATCCTGTCAGGCTTTGGAAACCTTAACCCAAACTAATAACTATGCGATTCTTTTACGAAGCTTATTTTCTGAATGGGGTTTTTGCGCATATACGATTGTATGATACTAACAGCTTGACGGTCTTCCACGTTATTTGAGCTAATATATGGAAGACAATCGTCTGGTGTGCTGATTCCGCTATCAGGATCAAGGTAACCAAAGCCAATATAAACTCCATTTTCAATTAAAACAAAGGGTCTGCCATTTGGCGAACTTCCTTCAAGGAGCATGAATGACTCATCTTTCATTTGCATATCATCGATTGCGTTGAAAACCCTTTCGTTATAGCTTTCTGGAATCTCCTCTCCTACGCAGGCGCCTTTGCAGCGCTTTATCTGATAATTGAAACAAGCCGATTCACTATTGGATAATGAACAGAATTTGGAGCAGAGTTCATGTTTTTGAATCAATCTTTCAAGGTATCGCTTGGCAGAATCTTTCTCTGGGAATGAAGATAGTGGAAGCTTTTTATTTTTATAATGTATGCTTTCGATGGATAATTGTATGTAATCGCCTTGCGTTTCGTGCATATAAATGCCAAAACGTGCGAGGCTCCTTCTACCAGCTCTATTGTACAACGGTTTTAGGCTTTTTATTTCAGCAGATTCTTTGAGTAATGCAATTAATTCACTTCCGGTTTCTTCAAATTCAACACGAGCCGTTTGACTTTGAATTTTTTGTGAACGAGATGATTTCTTATTGTAGAAGTGCGATAAAACCCTTTTTCGAAGATTTTTACTCTTACCTATATATAATATGTCCTCTTTATCATTTAGAAAATAATAAACTCCCGGCGTATCGGGAATTTCTGAAAAACGATCGGCCATGAGTTTAGGATGAAGCTTGAGTTCCAATTGGCGTAATTCTTTTTCTTTTACAATGCCGTGTTTCAGAATTTTTTGGAATAAAATTGCAGTAGCTCTTGCATCTCCAGCTGCCCGGTGGCGATCTTCCAGCGGAATTTTAAGGCTTTCGCAAAGTTTGCCAAGGCTGTAAGAGGGAAAGCCAGGAAATATTTTTCTGCTTTGTTGCACAGTACATATTTTTTCTTTCTGCCAATGGTAACCCAATCTAGCAAACTCTGCGGCGATAAAGCTATAATCGAAACTTACATTATGCGCTACAAAAACGGCATCTTCAGTAATCTCTACGAGACACTTTGCAATTTCATAAAATTTTGGTGCATCTTCGAGCATTTCAGATGTAATGCCGGTCATATTGCTAATAAATGGAGGTATATTTCTTTCAGGATTGATGAGACTGACAAATTCATCAATAATTTCATTGTTTTCAAGCAAATATGCAGCAATTTCAATGATTTTGCCGCTTTTGGCATTTCCTCCTGTGGTTTCAATATCAACAATGACGTATTTCATGCTCGACAAATATAGTATAAATGGGAAATAATGTCAATAAAAAAACGTTGAGAAACCCTCTCTATAATTTGCTAATTTGAAGATAAAAATTTTTTTATTAATAAATAAAAATATACTTTCGTAGCTAAAATGATTGATAATGAAGAAAGATATTGAGAGGATAGAAGATATTGATCCTGCCGGGTCATTAGGTCTGCTAGCTGCTGGATACAAAGGTGTAATTTTGTGGAAGAAGGCAAGATTGGCCGCGGGTTTGAATAATTTTGCTGACCCTGAAGTTGAATTGAAATCAACAAAAATTATTGCAAGAAAACGTTCAAAAATGCCAAATGAAAAAAAATAAGAAGAAATTACTGTTTATTGGTTGGGATGCAGCTGACTGGAGCGTAATAATGCCCTTAGTTGATGAAGGGAAAATGCCTGCATTAAAAAAAATAATTGAAGGTGGTGTAATTGGTAATATTGCAACACTCGATCCTCCATTATCGCCAATGCTATGGACTTCAATCGCCACTGGGAAATTTGCTGATAAACATGGTATTCTAGGTTTTATTGAGCCTGATACTGTAAATGGTGGCGTAAGAAGTATGAATAGTACGTCTCGAAAAACCAGAGCGTTGTGGAACATCTTGCATAATCAGGGTTATTATTCTAATGTTATTGGTTGGTGGCCTAGTCACCCTGTTGAGCCTATTAATGGTAGTATGGTGTCAAATTTCTATCAAAGGGCGAAAAACGCTCCGGGACAAAAATGGTCAATTATGCCAAATTCAGTTCACCCAAAGGAATTGGAAGAAAAAATTGCTCATTTTAGAGTTCATCCTATTGAAATATCAGAACAACATATTTTGCCTTTTATTCCAGATGCATCGAAAGTAGATCAGGTAAAATCAAATGCCCTTGAATCTCTAGCAAAAATTCTTGCGGATACAGCGACAGTTCATGCTACTGCAACATATTTAATGGATAATAGTGACTGGGATTTCACTGCGGTATATTTTGATGGAATAGATCACTTTTGTCATGGTTTCATGAAATACCATCCGCCACAGATTCAGGGTATGCCTGATGAATTATTTAATTTGTATAAGGATGTGGTCAAGGGAGGTTATATCTTTCATGATATGATGCTTGAGACGTATTTGAATATGATAGATGATGATACAATAATAGTTTTGGCATCAGATCATGGTTTTCATAGTGGAGCTCTTCGCCCAAAAATGCTGCCTAAAGTTAATGCAGCACCTGCAATGGAACATAATCCATTGGGCGTTGTTTGTTTTTATGGTCCTGGAATAAGAAAGGATGAACGAATACATGGTGCAACACTATTAGATATTTGTCCTACAATTCTTGCGGCATTGGATCTGCCTGTTGGGGCTGATATGGATGGGAAAATACTGGGAGATGTTTTTGTAGATATCCCTGATGTGAAATATATAGATAGTTGGGATGAAGTAGATGGAGATTTTGGTGAGCATGCCGAGCATCAGAAAGAGGATTCTGAATCATCTGTGGAGGCATTGCAGCAGCTTGTTGAACTTGGTTATATTGAAGATCCAGGTGAGGATAAAAACAAAGCAATGCAAAAGGCTCTGAGCGAAAATCAATATAACTTGTCAAGGGTATTAAAGAGTAGAAGAAAAACTAAAGAAACTGTTGAATTACTCATGTCTCTATTTGAAGAGAATCCAAAAGATATCCGCTATAATATGGATCTGGTTCAGGCATTTATTGAGTTGGGTGATCCTGTTAATGCTAGAAAGCATCTTAAGGTGTTGGAAGATCTGCCTGAGGATGATGATTTTAGAAAATTTGTCAATTTTGATTTGATGGAAAGCAGGGTTCTTATTGCAGAGAATAGGTTGTTTAAAGCTGAGGAAAAATTAAATGATTTATTGAGCAAAAGACCCAATGCTATTGGTGCATTAAAAGAAGCAGGGAAACTTTTTTATAATATTGGTAAATTTGATAGTTCCAGTAAGTGTTTTGATAAAATTCTTTTAAACGATCCGGGCAGTAGTTTGGCATATTTTGGGTTGTCAAGAAACAATTTTATGATGGGGAACTATGAAGCAGCAGCAGATAATGCATTGAGCGCCATAGGAATTATTTTTAATCAGCCTCGCGCTCACTATATTTTAGGCGAGTCTTTGTTTCAGTTAGGTTTATATTCAGATAGTGTAAATGCTTTTGAGCTTACACTTACCATGAATATGTATCATTTGAAAGCAAGAAGCAGATTGATTGAAATATATACCAACCATATTAAAAATGAAGAAAAATTAAGTTTTCATGAAAAATTTTTGGAGGATTATATGAAAGGAACGATAATAATTGTCTCTGGATTACCGAGATCTGGAACTTCTATGATGATGCAAATGCTCGAGTCAGGTGGATTGGAAATTCTTAGTGATGGAGTAAGAGAAGCTGATAATAATAATCCGAAAGGATATTATGAGTATGAAAAGGTTAAATCTCTCGCCAGAGATAATTCTTGGCTTGAAGTTGCTGAAGGAAAGGTTGTTAAAGTAATTGCTCAACTATTACGTTTTCTTCCCAATAGTTTTAATTACAAGGTCGTATTTATGGAAAGAGATATGACTGAGCTTTTGAAATCGCAACAAATCATGTTGAATAAAGATCCGAATGTTTACCCTATGACCATAGCAAATGTATTTGAAAAGGAATTGCAAAAGACAGAAGCATGGGTAGAAACACAGCCAAATATTGAAATGCTTAATGTGAAATATTCTGACGTTATTAATAACCCTATGGGTATGGCAGAAAAAGTGAACACGTTCCTAAACAATCAGCTTGATGTTACAGGCATGACTAAAGCTATTGATAAAAAACTGTATCGCAATAAGCAAGAGAGCTAATGCATTTAACAGTGTTTTAAGACCAGGAATTTTGATTATGTTTTTAATTGTATTATTTTAGCGCAAAATTAAATTCTTTTGCTTATGAAGAAAATTGACTTTTCTAAGAAATTAGCTGCTTATGGTGCGATGGCTGTTGCAAGTTTATCAGTAGCTCAAGGGCAGGTTGTGTATCATGATGTAAATCCTGATGTGACGTTCAATGCAAACGACACTTTGTCACTTGATATTGATGCAGATGGAGTAAACGATTATTTCATTATGTTCATGGCTACCACAAGTACCTATGGTTTTAACGATCAGATTTTCATGGCTCCTCTAGTTGCTGGTAATATGCAGATGGCAGCGAGCAGTGGTTGGGCATCATGGAACTGGTATGGTTCTGCTCTTAACCTCAATGATCCTATCAACTCTGCTGGAAACTGGGTGTGCCCAGGTGGTGTAGATTCACGTAGTCGTGTATTCTTTGCTACTTCTTGGTCTTATGTAAATAGCCCATATTCATATGCTGGTTCATACGGTAATTTCAATGATGGTACTGACCATTATATGGGAATTATGTTTGATATCTCTGGCTCAACACATTATGGTTGGGTTCGTGTAAATGTGTCTGTTGGTGTAAATGATTTGGTTCTGAAGGATTGGGCTTATGATGCATCAAATGATGTTGCAATTCTTGCAGGTCAGATGGTTACTAATCTTGAACAAGACGTTCTTAATAGTGCTAAGGTGTTCTCATTTGACAAGCAGGTAAAAATCCAACTTGCTGAGCAGCTCGACGGTACTGTACGTATTTTCAATGCTATTGGACAGGAAGTTTATTCCAGTGCTATTGATAATACAAATATGACTATAGATCTTCCTACTGCTCAAAGTGGAATTTATACTGTAGTTATGGAGTCTAATAATCTTGTATCTCAGAAGAAAGTAAATCTTTAAGAGATAACTTATTTCTTAAACGGGCTGCTTTAGTAGCCCGTTTTTTTTTATCTGTTTTTTTGTGTTTGAATTAATATTTTTCCTATTTTTGCAGTCCGTAAATAGATGCGGCAGTAAAACCCGGAGAGGTGGGTGAGTGGCTGAAACCACCAGTTTGCTAAACTGACGTACTCGTAAGGGTACCGGGGGTTCGAATCCCCCTCTCTCCGCCA
>JAFGWG010000014.1 GCA_016937255.1 Bacteroidales bacterium | reverse complement strand
GTTTGAGCAAACCAAAACTACTAAAAGAGAATGGAAGATGTCAAAGTCTTCCTTCTCTTAATTTTTTTTATCGGACAACAGTGATTTGTTTACACTAATTTTCAATCATTAGCGTTTTGGATATATGCATTTTTTGTCTTTGGCAAATGTTTGTAAAAGATTGGGGTGCCGAAGAAAGTTAGTGCGCTTAAATTAGAATCGAAAAGCAATGAATCGAAGATCATTAATGTCAATATTGGTATTTGTTTCTGTCACTCTTTGCATGTTTTCTTGTTCCGCAATTAAAGAAGGCATTGCTTCCTCCAGAAATCCAAAAGGATTTGTTTCATACAATGCAAATATCCAAATTGAGAGTAAAAATGATGAACAATTTGCAGGAGAGATTCAGAAGATATATCCGAAGCTTATAGACTCGATTGAAAACAAGCTAAATTCTAAATTCAAAAGCACGCCTGTCGTTTTTATATGCAGTACAAATGAATCATTTTGCAAATGCACAGGTGCAAAGTTTCCCGGGCCAAGAGCAAAAGTAACAGCACAGGGCATTTTTATTTCTCCAAGGCTTCACGGTTCAATAGATTGGTTCGACATCTTTTATCATGAACTTGTTCATTCAATAATGTTTCAAAAATTAGGATCACATAGTTATTACACTATTCCTATTTGGTTTCACGAAGGATTGGCAACATTTGTTTCTAATGGTGGTGGCTCAGGTAATATTACCGATAGTATTGCCATTAATGAAATATTAAAAGGAAATCATTTTTATCCACATGCAAGCTTTATAAGAAGCTATTTAAGTAAACCAAAACTAGCTCCATGGATAGAATATCGTCAATATATGTTGTTTGTGAAATTCTTGAATAATAATTCAAAACCCGAATTTGACAAATTGATTCAATCAATTCTTGAAAAAAAACATTTTTCCAAATCAATTACAGATGCATATGGAAAAAACATCCATACTCTGTGGAGTTTATTTCTTGAAAATTTAAAGGCTCTTTAAATGTTTGAACATTATGCAGTGTTGCATATCGACATATCCCAATTACCAATTATATACCCCTCGATAGCCATCATTTCTCTTCCAGAGATAAAAAACACACAGCTACTCACAAGCATACCCAGTATAAGTCCCGGGTTCTAAAGTCTTCAATTCTGCCTTCACTTCTTCCGAAACATCAAGCCCGTCTACAATGAGATGAAGGCTATCTTTATTGATGCCGCCTTTTCCCCGAGTAAGATCTTTCAATGCATTATATGGATCAGGATAGTTTTCTCTGCGTAAAATGGTTTGAATGGCTTCCGCTAGAACCGCCCAGTTTTTGTCCAGATCTGCTGCAATTTTATCTTCATTCACCACCAATTTTCCCATACCTTTTTCCAAAGATTGAAGAGCAATCATAATATGCGCCAGAGGAACGCCAATATTTCGTGTAACGGTAGAATCAGTCAGATCTCTTTGCAGTCTCGAAATGGGAAGCTTCTGAGCCAGATGACTTAAAATAGCGTTAGCCAGCCCTAGATTTCCTTCTGCATTTTCAAAATCAATGGGGTTTACTTTATGTGGCATTGCCGATGAGCCCACTTCTCCGGCTTTGGTCTTTTGCTTAAAATAGTCGAGCATAACATAGGTCCATACATCTCGGCTAAAATCAATCAGAATGGTGTCGATTACAGAAAGCTGATTAAAAATGCCCGCCATATCATCGTAATGCTCAATCTGTGTAGTGTTTTGTTGGCGCTCAAGACCAAGTTTGTTTTTTAGAAAACTATTTCCAAAGTCAATCCAATTAATGCTTGGATAAGCCACTTTGTGTGCATTGAAATTGCCACTGGCGCCACCAAATTTACCATAATGTTTTAGAGATTTCAGCGTATTAAGTGCTTTTTCAAGACGATCAGCAAAAACAAGCATTTCTTTTCCAAGAGAAGTAGGCGTGGCTGCTTGTCCATGAGTTCTTGCCAGCATGGCAATGTTTTTCCAGTCTGCAGAATTACTTTTCAGTGTGTTCAGAACATCATCTATTTTTGGAATAACCACTTGATTTAATACGTCTCTCAGCATCATGGGCATAGCTGTATTATTTACATCTTGCGAAGTGAGCCCGAAATGGATAAATTCTTTATAAGCACCCAAATTCAATGCGTCAAACTTATCGCGCATGAAATACTCCACGGCTTTCACGTCGTGATTGGTTACTTTTTCAATGTCTTTTATGCTTTGGGCGTCTTCTTCAGAAAAGGAGTCCCAAATACCATGTATTGCTTCCAGTTCTTTCTGGCTGATATTGTTTAGTTGAGGTAGCAGTAGTTCACAGAGGGAAATGAAATACTCAACTTCTGTTTTTAGACGGTATTTTATCAGCGCCATTTCTGAAAAAAAAGGACTAAGAGTTGCGGTTTTTTCCGCATATCGTCCGTCAACTGGAGATACGGCTAAAAGAGACATCTGCATTATATTTAGATTAATAACGGCGCAAAGATAAGGATAATTGAACCATGAAATAATGAAACAATAATGAAAGAATTTCACCAATGCTTTGATAATTGTAGTGGATAAAATACATTGGAGAACATAATAATGGAGCAATAGTGTACATTTGAAAGAAAAGCTTAATTTTGTAATTCATATTATTAAATGCAGATGAAGCTAACAGGACAACAATTATACGATAAACTTGTAAACGAGTATAAAATTATCGGAGAAAAAGGCATTATAAACTTTACGCTTAAGGACTTGACTATATCGGTTGAGACAAAAGACACTATTGGTAATTTGCTTCAAGAATGGCTAAAAGCATGGATGACAAGAGAAAAAGTTGAATTTGAAGAAAACACTAATTCCCAAGCTTTCCCTGATTTTTTACTTGATAAAAATGATCATAAAAAAGGTCTTTTAGAAGTGAAATCGTTTGATTGGGACAGAGGCCCAGGTTTTGATTTGGCAAATTTTGATTCTTATTGTAATTCGTTACTTGAAAATGCTTATCGTATTGATTCTGACTATTTAATTTTAGCTTATCAAATGAAAGGAAGTGAATTGTCGATTAAAAATATTTGGATAAAGAAAATTTGGGAATTGGCTTGTCCAAGTAGTACCTATCCTATTAAAGTGCAAGAAAAGAAACAAGTTATATACAATCTTCGTCCAAGTACGTGGTATTCCGAAAGAACTAAATTTAAGCCATTTGCATCGAAAGAGGAGTTTTTATTAGCATTGAATGAAACCCGATATCAATATCCTCAAACAAGACACACAAATGGACATTGGCTAAAAAATGTATTAAAAAATTACGAAGCACATACTGGAACAGCTTTAGTCGTTAAGTAAATATGCTTACGCTCCATTGCTTCGGCAATCTTTGAAACAACAAATTCAACAACTGGAATAGCAACAGTATTTCCTAATAAATCGAAGGCATCGTATTCTTTCGTAGGAATTTTGTACCATTCTGGATAACCAAACAAACGAAGACCTTCACGAATAGTTAAACGACGTAAGCCTTTTCCATCAGGAACCGCAAGACGAGAAACGTCAGTTGCAACAAGCGTAGGTGCAATATCATTTGGGTCCAAAATTTTATTGACTTCAAAACTCAATTTACCAGTAACAATGTTATACCCCATGGGTAAAGTTTCATCATGTACACGATATGATTTTATACCGTTAGGAGTTACTTCTTTAATTAATTTTTTAGGATGTTCAACTTTTAAGTATCCTTTATCTGTTAAATCATCAAGCATATATTTAAGTTCTTTTTCTGGAGTTTTCGCAAACGTGCTAATTTGTTTTAGAGTTAAAGGCATTCCGTCCATCCAGTCAATGCCGATTTCTTTAGCCCATTGTTTTTTGCGCCGTTCCTTAAAGAGTTGATTAAGTAAAATGATCTGTTTGTCTGAGACTTCGCCTTTAATTCCTATGTCCCAGCTATGGATGTTATTATTCCCTCCACGTTTGTCTTTGATCGATTTGCCATATAAATCTTCAATATTGAAATGAGATAATAGTTTATCAATAAAATCGGATTTTAACGGTTTAAGCCCTTTTTCGAGAATGTTCTTCAATACGCCATAATGTGGTTCATTGCCAGATAAATCAATTTTATGATTTTTTGTACCAACAATAAAAATTCGTTTTCGTGATTGTGGTAAACCAAATTCTAATGAATCAAAGACTTTCCAAGACACTTGATAATCTAAATCATTTTCGAGAATATGAAGAATTGTCGAAAGTGTTCGCCCGATTTTATCGTTTTTGTTCTCTAAATCGTGTTTAATTAAGCCTTCAACATTTTCAAGAATAAAACCATAAGGCTTCTTTGCTCTTAAAATACGTTCGATTTCAAAAAATAAAGTCCCACGAGTATCTGCAAATCCCTGACGTTTACCACTTGCACTAAAAGGTTGACAAGGAAAACCGCCAAGTAAGAAATCAAAATCGGGAATAAATTTATTGTGTATCTCAAATATATCACCAGCTAAAAAATTGTGATCAAAATTATGTTGAAGAGTTTTAACAGCATACGGTTTTATTTCAGATGTCATTACACACTCAGGTTCGTAACCTAAACTTTTGAAAATATTTTCAAAGCCAAGTCTTATTCCACCAAGACCAGCAAACAAATCAATAAATTTTATTCTTTTATTTTGCATTACTTGATTGTTTTATATTCAACATTGGATTCCGCAGCAATTAAATGAATATCTTCAATTTGTTCTATTTCTATTTTTGAACATCCTATTACAGATAAGCATTGAAGAAAAAAACAAGCACTAAAAGTGCCACGACTGATTTTACTGTCAATACTTGCTTTAGTTTCATTAACACCAATTTTATTAAGCATTAACGCCAAATCAGCATTTGAAACACCTCTTTTAACAAGTTCGGATTTCAATAATCGTTTTACTTTATTATTCCAATTCATCAGGATAATTGAAGAAAATGTTTGCAAATATAAACAAATATTGTCATATTTGCAAATAATGAATTAAAAATGAAAAATGCAGTTTCTGTGTTTTTCATAAATAATGATAGGAATATAGTGAAAAATCATGGTTTGTAGCCTATTTAAAATGTGTTGCGGCTTGGTGATAAATTGTTATTCAACTTGCTATTATTTTTACAATTTACTGTATAGCGAAACATACCATGAAAAAATACGCAGATCAACATATCATTAATTCTTCCACAGATTAAGAAGTATTTCTATGAGATAGTTCTAAAAATAGTAAAGACAAACCGCTGATTATCAGAAGGTGAATATTTATCTAAAATCAATATAAATTATTTAGATGTGTCTTGTAAGCTTCGGCAAAAGAAAATAATATGCTAACTTCGCTGCTCGAAAGAGTTAATATTCAGAAAAAAACGATATGAAAGAGAAAAAGTTCATTACTTGTGATGGTAATTATGCAGCTTCTCATGTGGCTTATATGTTCACGGAGGTTGCCGCTATTTATCCGATTACGCCATCGAGCACCATGGCCGAGTATATCGACGAGTGGGCTGCTTTTGGCAGAAAAAATGTTTTTGGCGACACCGTTAAGGTGATTGAAATGCAGAGCGAAGCCGGTGCGGCTGGAGCTGTACACGGATCACTTCAGGGAGGTGCGTTAACATCAACATTTACTGCCTCTCAGGGTTTATTGCTCATGATTCCGAACATGTATAAAATTTCGGGCGAATTGCTCCCCGGTGTTTTCCATGTTTCTGCCCGTAGCCTTGCTGCTCAGGCTTTATCAATCTTTGGCGATCACAGCGATGTGATGAACACCCGTATGACCGGCTTTGCCATGCTGGCAACCGGTAGTGTACAAGAAATTATGGATATAGCTCCTGTGGCTCACCTTGCAGCCATTAGGTCAAAAATACCATTCTTGCATTTCTTTGATGGGTTCCGTACATCACATGAAATTCAAAAAGTTGAGTATTTAGAGAACGACGATGTACGTGCAATGATTGATACCGATGCACTCAAGTCATTTAGAGATGGTGCTCTTAATCCTGAGCATCCGGTAACCCGTGGTACTGCTCAAAACCCTGATATTTATTTCCAGGCTCGTGAAGCAGCAAATCCTTATTATGAAAAGGTAGCCGATATTGTGGAAGATTACATGCAACAGCTTAATAAGCTTACCGGCAGAGAATATCATCCATTTACTTTCTATGGTGCTCCAGATGCTGAAAACATTATCATTGCAATGGGTTCTATTACAGAAACCATTAAGGAGACGATAGATCACCTGAATGCCAAAGGTGAAAAAACTGGCTTAATTAGCGTACACCTATATCGTCCGTTTAGTGAGAAGTATTTCCGCAAAGTTCTTCCTGCTAGCGTAAAGAAAATTGCTGTACTCGATCGTACAAAAGAACCCGGTGCTATGGGCGAGCCTTTGTATCTCGATGTAAAAAATCTTTTCTACAATGATACAAATAAACCTATTGTTGTGGGCGGTCGTTATGGCCTCAGTTCAAAAGACACTACTCCTGCACAAATTATTTCAGTATTTAATAACCTGAAAGCCAGCGATTCTAAAAATGGATTTACCATTGGTATCAATGATGATGTAAGTCATTTATCATTACCTGCTGTTGAAGAGATTAATATCTCAGATCCAAGTATCTACACTGCAAAATTCTTTGGTTTGGGTTCTGATGGCACCGTTGGTGCTAATAAAAACACCATTAAAATTATTGGTGAAAATACCGATAAATATTGTCAGGCATATTTTGCTTACGACTCTAAAAAATCCGGTGGATTTACAGCCTCTCACCTCCGCTTTGGTGATGTGCCTATCCGTTCACCTTATTTATTAAACACTCCTGATTTTGTTGCATGCCATGTTCCTGCATATTTGAACATGTATGATGTCCTTAAAGGGCTCAAAAAAGGTGGTCAATTTCTTCTTAACTCTATTTGGGATGTTGAAGAAACCAAAAATCGTCTACCTAACAAGATGAAGAAATACATGGCCGAAAAGGACATTAAATTCTTTATCATCAACGGTACTGAAATTGCCGAAGAAATTGGTTTGGGGAATCGAACCAATACCATTATGCAGTCTGCGTTCTTTAAAATCTCAAACGTAATACCTTACGATCTGGCTGTTACGGAAATGAAGAAAGCCATTCAAAAGTCATTCGGACGTAAAGGTGAAGAAATTGTTCGTATGAACAACGCAGCAGTTGATAAAGGCGGCGAAGTAATTGAAATTCCTGTTCCGGCAGAATGGAAATCGTTAGAAGTTACAGCTGATGCAATAGATAATAGTAAGCCTGAATTTATTCGCAATGTAGCCGATGTTATCAATCGTCAGGATGGAGATTCTCTTCCTGTTTCTGCTTTCAAAGGACGCGAAGATGGTACTTTCCCATCTGGAACAACAAAGTATGAAAAACGCGGTATTGCGGTAAATGTTCCTGAATGGATTGCTGATAATTGTATTCAGTGCAACCAGTGCTCTTATGTTTGTCCTCACGCGGCTATTCGTCCTTTTCTTCTAACAGATGAAGAGCTAAATAATGCCCCGGCCGGAACTCTTACTGTTAAAGGCAATGGTGCAACAAAAGAATATAATTTCCGCATGCAAGTAAGTCCATTAGATTGTACAGGTTGTGGAAACTGTATTGATGTTTGTCCTTCAAAAGAGAAAGCACTTGTTTTTAAGTCACTCGACTCACAAATGGTAGAAGCCGACCGCTTTGTATACATGGACGAGACAGTTGGGTATAAAGAAGATGTTTTAGATAAGTATAAAACTGTTCGTAATAGCCAGTTTGCTCAGCCTCTGTTTGAGTTTAGTGGTGCATGTGCAGGTTGTGGTGAAACACCTTATCTCAAAGTAATTACTCAGCTTTATGGTGAGCGCATGATTATTGCCAATGCAACGGGTTGTTCATCTATTTATGGTGGATCAGCACCATCTACTCCTTACACGGCTAATTATAAGAGTGGTAAAGGTGTTGCCTGGGCAAACTCACTGTTTGAAGATAATGCTGAATATGGATTTGGTATTGCGAGCGGAATTGAAAAGATTCGTGATCGTCTTGTCTGGAAAATGAATGAAGCTATTCTGGGTGACATGAATACTGAACTGAAAGTTGCTTGTGAAGAGTGGTTAGCAGGAAAGGATGATGCCATTGCTTCAGATCTTGCCTCCAAAAAAATCATTGCAATTGCAAAAACCGATAATTCGGAACTCGCCAAATTTATTGTTGAAAACGAGCAATATCTTGTGAAAAAATCAGTGTGGGTTGTTGGTGGAGATGGCTGGGCCTATGATATTGGCTACGGTGGTCTCGACCATGTTGTTGCCTCAGGCGAAGACATTAACCTACTGGTTCTCGATACCGAGGTATATTCTAATACTGGTGGACAGGCTTCAAAATCTACTCCTGTTGGTGCCGTTGCTAAATTTGCCGCTGCCGGAAAACAGGTTCGTAAGAAAGATTTGGGCATGATGGCAATGTTTTATGGATATGTATATGTTGCTCAGGTGGCCATGGGTGCCAACCAGAGTCAATATTTTAAAGCCATCCGAGAAGCTGAAGCTTATCCGGGTCCTTCATTGATTATTGCTTATGCACCATGTATTAATCATGGTCTTCGTGCCGGTATGGGTAAAACCCAAGAGCAGGAAAAACTTGCAGTTGAAAGTGGTTACTGGCATTTATATCGCTACGATCCACGCTTGGAAGCTGAAGGCAAGAATCCATTCCAGCTTGACTCGAAAGAGCCTGAATGGAGTAAATTCCAAGACTTCCTACAGAGCGAGGTTCGCTATACTTCTCTAATGAAATCTTTCCCTAAAGAAGCAGCAGAATTATTTCTTACTGCTCAAAAAGATGCTCAACGCCGTTTCAATGGCTATAAGCGTCTGGTGGAAATGGTTTATTAATGAGAGCTTAATTAGCTTAAAATATAAGGCTGATATGAAAAGATCGGCCTTTTTTATTTCTCGCAAACCTGTCACGTAAAGCGTGAGGCGAAAAGAACGCAAGGAGAATGAACTTCGCGTCTCTGAGCCTTAGCAAGAAACTCAACAAAAATCAAAACCATGGCAAAACTTTTCGGCTCAATATGGTCCTTCGTTTTCTATTTGATTTCAATACTGTTTGTGTACAGTCTCATTATTTACGGTTTTGACATAAGTCTTTCTAAAGGCGGACGCAAACATGCACTCATTTCAATGGTAACCAATACCGGTTCAGATTATGCTTTTTATGCTATCGACGAAAATTATGGATTTGGAATCCGCGAGGAAGAGGAATACGAAGAATTTGCAGTAGATGAATTTTCTGCCTATGGCCCGGCTGAATTTCCACTTTGTCTAACCTGTGGTTATTATAAAAAGGAAAGAGGAGTACAAGTCTGGGATCCATATATGTATGGTAGTCTTATTTATTCGGTTGATGAACCTTATGAAGAAGATGAAGGGTATGAAGTTTTTAACATGAAATCAAATGAAGTTTTTTATGTTGATTCGTTGACAGAAATTGCCCCCGATGCTGCAGATCCGAAATATAAAGTTACCTGCGATTATATAAGGGCTAACGGCAAGGCAATCTCGTTTAGAGGCCCTTCTGATTATGATTGTGTGTCAACCTTTACAGCTGTATTTGTAATGTATGGGTTGTTAATTTTATATGCTATTCCGGCGTTCTTTATTCGTAGGCGAATGAGGCGGAAAAGGGGAGAATAAAATTTGAGTTTTACGAGTTTGTTTCAATACCAGTCACTGTCATTACCAAAAACCCCAGACTTTTCCCATAATCCAATTCGTCGTATTCCAGCCCAAGCTTACGGAGATTGAGATAATATTCTTTAAGCTTTATATAATAGTTTTTCTCCAGTTGAATGGCATAGGCTTTTTTGCCGAGTTTTTCCAGTAGAAACCATTTTTCGATTAGTCGAGCTGTACGACCATTGCCGTCTTGAAAAGGATGAATTTTTACAAAAACAAGGTGTATAAAGGCCGCGTAATAAAAAATTTCAAAATCAGAAAGTTCCGTGTTTTGTATTGTTTCAATATCTTCAAATAATTTACTTAGCTCTGTTTGCACTTTCCCTGGATCAGCAGCTACATAATCAATTTTATCATCGCTATTGATAACAAACATAGGGTTAGTGCGGATATTTCCCTGTTGACTTTTGGGTAAAAGGTTGCGGCTTAAGATGGAATGTGTTTTTTGTACGTTTTCAAACGACAATTTATTTTCAGCAATAAATTCATAAGCAGAATATAAATCATCGGCTTTCTTTGTGTAATCGGCCTTGAAAGGAATATTCAGAAATCGGTGTTTAAAATAACTGTCAAAATCAATGTTATCTCCCTCTATTTTAGACGAATAAACCGAAGAAACAGAGTTGTAAAACTGAAAATAATCAACCGAAAGATCGGTTTTTTTCATATTATCAAGCTTTTCTAAAGGAGAGATCTTCACTTCTCGGGTGAATTCTTCCAAAAGATTATTTGTTAGTATGCGGAAATTCATGATACCAAAGATAGGAAAATTAATAGGTTTAGTTCAAAGTAAATAGGGTGTTTTTTATTACTTGTGAAGGCGCTTAGATGGCCAAGATAACTTTGCGTTCTTCGCGACTTAGCGTGAACCTACCCCTTCCGAACAAACTCAGATTTCAAAGCCATGGCACCAAATCCATCAATCTTGCAATCAATATTATGATCGCCTTCAGTAAGGCGTATGTTTTTTACTTTGGTTCCAGCTTTTATAGGGCCAGTGGCACCTTTTACGGGTAGATTTTTAATTACAATAACTGTATCGCCATCTTGAAGGATGTTTCCACTGGCATCTTTTACAATCAATTGTCCTTCTGCTTCAAGTTCTTCAGGATTCCACTCGTGGCCGCATTCTGGGCATGCATATAATTCTCCCGTGGAATAGCCATATGGGGATTTACATTCGGGGCAGCTTTTGTTTTCGTCTGACATGATTTCTATTCTTAATGAGATACAAATATACGAATCAGGGGAATAAATTGTAAATAACACCTAAATTTCAATTGCATGCATGCATTTGTAGTAATTTAGAAAAAGTAAAATTGAAAACCATGAAAACAATACTTATTTTAATCATTGCGGCTTTTGCACTATCGTGTACGGCGCAGAAAAAACTTAGCGATATGGATAATTTTGAAAAGATCAGCTGGCAGGAGATTGATAGCAATATCATAAAAATGATTGGTAAAGACTGGATGATGGTCGCTGCTGGTAATGCAGAAGATTATAATATGATGACAGCCAGTTGGGGCATGATGGGCTGGTTGTGGGAGAGACCGGTAGCAACCATTTTTGTGCGTCCGCAGCGGCATACTCATAATTATACTGAACGTGAAGATTATTATACGCTTACTTTTTATGATGATCCTGAAAAGGAAGTACTGCGTTTAATGGGAACGGTTTCAGGAAAGAATTTCGATAAAATGAATTACGAGAAGCTGACTCCGGTTGTTACCGATAACGGTTCCATTGCTTTTAAGGAAGCATATCTCATTATTGAATGCAAAAAGCTGTATGCAACCGTACTCGAAGAAAATGATTTTTACGACAAAACTCCATCAGATCAAATGTATCCCGAAAAGGATTATCATACCATGTATATTGGCGAGATTACAGGGGTGTGGAGGAGAAAATAGAACAATCTGACAGATTATTCTTATTGGCGCAAAAGTAGCATTTTGTTATTCTATATTCACTCACTTTTCGTATTTTTACAACCCCTTTTAAAAACGAATTAAAAAATTAAATATGAAAAAGTTCTTTCCAATTTTACTTTTGGCCATTGGTCTCTTATCTTTTCAGATTGTAAGTGACACCCAGGGTGTTGACAAAAAGATTAAAAAGCCTTCCGATTCTCCTGCACATTATATGCAGCTAGCAGTGGCATGGTATCAAACTGCAGCAGAAACTCGCGCACTTTGCTATCAGGCATTTAATATTGCTCGCATGAGCCTTGATTTGACTTTACAAACTGCACCAAGCGATAAACCACTAGCTGTAGTATTTGATATTGATGAAACTTTACTCGACAATAGTCCTTATCAGGCCGCTTGTGTGATAAATGGAATTTCATATCCAACCCAATGGGGAGAATGGATTCAGGCTGCAATGGCTGAACCTGTGCCTGGTGCTCTCGAATTTGTAAACTATGTTAATTCACGAGGTGTAGATGTTTTTTATGTTAGTAACCGTAAGGCAGATGAGCTGGAAGCGACTATTAAAAACCTTAATAAATTTAATTTTCCTCAGGTGGAAGAAAGTCATATCATGCTTAGAGAAACCACTAGCAATAAAGAGCCCCGTCGTCAGAAAATTACTGAAACACACAATATTGTAATGCTTGTAGGCGATAATATGGGCGATTTTACCCAAGATTGTACTAAGAAAAACATCGAAGAGCGTTTTGCCGCTACCGATAATATGAAGAATCAATTCGGTCGTACATATATCGTCCTTCCAAACCCCATGTATGGTGATTGGGAAGGTGCAATGTATGATAATGATTACTCTATCACTGCAGAGCAAAAAGATGAATTGCGAAACAAAGTGATGACTGTTTTCAAGTATTAATTTCTGGGGCTTCGGCCCCTTTTTTTATGCACGTAATGTAAAGACTTCAATTACTTTACAATTTCTTAATATGGGTTTTAATCTATGTACAAAACTTAGTTCGTAATTTCGTTACCCAATTAAATTAGGTATGGAATATTTCATTATTGTCGCATTAGTAATTCTGGTGATTTTCGCCATAACAGACTTAACTGTTGGTGTAGCCAACGATGCGGTAAACTTTTTAAACTCCGCTTGGGGGTCAAAAGCAGGTTCAGTTAAAATGTTAATGATTATTGTTTCTCTTGGAGTGCTTGTAGGCGCAATGTTTTCAGGAGGAATGATGGAAGTAGCACGAAAGGGAATTTTTGTTCCGCAAGCTTTTTATCTCGATGAAATTGTGATCCTTTTTGTGGCGGTAATGATGACCGATGTGATACTACTCGATTTTTTCAATACCATGGGGCTGCCAACGTCAACAACCGTTTCTTTGGTTTTTGCATTGTTGGGTAGTTCTTTTGCCCTTGCTGTGATTAAAATTGTACAAGCTGGAGAAGGAATGGCTGATCTTAGTAATTACCTGAATTCGGGTAAAGCCATGGCTATTATTGCGGGCATATTCCTCTCTGTTGTAATCGCGTTTGTTGTTGGTATGATTGTGCAATACATTGCACGTATATTGTTTAGTTTTACCTTTAAGCGTTATCGCCTTATTGGTGGCTCTATATTTGGCGGTATTGCTATTTCAAGTATATCATATTTCATTTTCTTCAAGGGAATGAAATCTGTTTCTTTTATTACTGACGAGATGATGACTTGGACAACAGACCATATAATTCCTCTTGTTGGAGCATTGGTTTTGAGCTTAACTATTTTGTTCTTTGTTTTACAGACACTTTTTAAGTTTAATGTATTCCGTTTTATAGTTTTATATGGAACCTTTGCTCTGGCTATGGCTTTTGCCAGCAACGATCTTGTGAATTTTATTGGTGTTCCTCTCGCAGGAATCAGTGCCTTCGAATTGTTTCAGCAATCAGGTGCAGTTGATCCATCAACCTTTAGTATGGCTGGACTTGCAGAAAAAGCAGAGATTCCGCTCTTGTTTTTATTTATTGCTGGCGCCATTATGATTGTGACCATTTGGTCGAATAAGAAACTTCGTTCGGTATTGAATACCGCTATTGACCTCGGTCGTCAAGATGAAGGAAAAGAGCGCTTCCATTCCAGCCCTATTTCAAGAGGAATTTTACATGCTGCGGTAAAATTGAATCAGTTATTCTCTTTTCTCCGATTGAAAAAAGTTCATAATTGGCTCGATTCACGTTTTGAAAATCCTAGCGATGGGAAGAAGAAAAAAGATGCTCCGGCTTTTGATATGGTTCGAGCTTCGGTTAATCTCTCTGTAGCCAGTTCTTTAATTGCTTTTGCTACCAGTTTGAAACTTCCTCTCTCTACTACTTATGTTACATTTATGGTGGCCATGGGTACTTCGCTTTCTGATCGTGCATGGGGGCGTGAATCTGCAGTTTATCGTATTTCAGGAGTGCTTACTGTTGTGGGTGGCTGGTTCCTCACAGCCTTTATTGCCTTCCTTTTTGCAGCCATTGTGGTTACTTTTATATATTACACGGGTTGGGTCGGTCTGATTGTAAGTTTTGCTTTGGCTGTATTTCTCTTCCTGAGAAGTCATTTTGTTCACCGTAAAAAATTTAAAGAACAGCAAGAAGCCCAAGAGGCTCAGCAAGAAGTGGTGGAGAAAAGCACAGATCTTATTTCGCTAAGCCGAAAAGCCGTCAAAAAAACGCTAAATCAAATTCCAGAAATTCTTGATCTAATGCACCAAGGTTTGAAAAACGAGGATTTATCAGTTCTGAAAGATGCTCGCAAAATGGCAAAAAACTTGGATAAGAAAAGTCAGGCATTGAAGGAAGAGATGAATTCAAGCATTGAAAGCATTGAGTTAGATTTTGACGTTATTGCAGATTATCATATCGAAAACGTAGAAATGCTTCGGGAAATATCTGTAAGTCTTGGTTTTGTCGTTAAGCCTGCTTATGATCACCTGAATAACCATCATAAGAATCTAAATGAAGAGCAGCTCGCAGCAGTGAAAAAGGTTTTTGATCTTGCAACAGATTATGTGAAAGAGGCTAATAAGTGTATGGAGAAAAGTGTGGAGAAACTCGAAAAATGTTCCTCTAAAAACACTGAAATCAATAGGATAATCAGGAAACTAAAGGTTGATCAACTTAAAAATGTGAAAGCTAAAAAGGTTACTGTAAAAAGCAATCTTCTCTTCCTGAATATCATTGGAGAATTCCAGCATCTGGCCTTCTTTATCGATAGTCTCATTGAAAATGAATTGACACTTAAACGGCAGTTTCCCGATATCTGATAAGTCTTCGCATAAATTAATGTACATTTACGGAAAGATTTTTCCAGATGAAAGTTAACGGTAAAGACTATCGTACCATTTGGCGTGAGCCAGATTCAAATAAGATTTTTATTATTGATCAGCGACAGCTGCCCTTTGATTTTTTAATTGAAGAAATTACATCGGTAGACGAAATGTGTACAGCCATAGCGGATATGCATGTGCGTGGTGCGGGTCTGATTGGCGCATCTGCAGCCTACGGTATGCTTTTAGTAGCTCGCGAAGCGTTTACTGCTGTAGATTTTAATGGTCATTTGAAAAAAGCTGCTGAGAAATTGAAAGCTACACGCCCAACCGCGGTTAATCTTGCGTTTGCTGTAGATAAAATTTTTGAGGCAGTGAAGCCTGGTTTAAGAAAAGAAGAAATTGTAGTACAAATTGAAGAAGCGGCCGAACGCTTTGCCAATGCAGATGCTGATATGTGTCGCCAAATTGGTTTGTACGGTGCTGCGTTGATTGAAGAAATTCATAAAAAATATTCAGAGCGCCCAGTGAATATTCTTACCCATTGCAATGCCGGTTGGTTGGCTTTTGTCGATTATGGCTCGGCTTTAGCTCCGGTTTATGAGGCTCATAGACGGGGAATTCCTGTGCATGTTTGGGTTGATGAAACCCGTCCAAGAAATCAGGGCTCAAAACTTACTGCATGGGAGTTGGCAATGGAAGGTGTTCCCCATACTGTAATTGTTGATAATACTGGTGGACACTTAATGCAACACGGCATGGTAGATATTTGTTTTGTAGGAAGTGATCGCACAACTCGCACCGGCGATGTAGCCAATAAAATTGGCACTTATCTTAAAGCGTTGGCGGCAAAAGATAATAATATTCCTTTTTATGCAGCAATGCCCTCGAGTACAATAGACTGGAATCTGCGGGACGGAATTAATGAAATTCCAATTGAAGAACGCAACCAGGACGAAGTTCTTTGTTTTGAAGGACTATCAGAAAATGGCCAAATGCGTGTAAGAATAACACCTGAAGAATCTCAAGCGGTCAATTATGGCTTTGATGTTACGCCGGCCCGGCTGGTTACAGGAATCATAACCGAGCGAGGCGTTACTGAGGCAAACGAGGAGTCTATTCTTGCAAGATTTCCCGAGAAGAGTTAATGAAGCCCTGCAATGGCAATTTTTAAACTCAAATCGATGAATTGGTGGCATGTTAGAGAGATATATAAGAAAATTCTTGGCAATTTGTGAAATAGAGCGATGTGCGAAAAATGTGTAACTTTAATTTACCTTATTCGAAACAACTGTGATTAATAGGAGGCTTTAATTTTATCTTCATGAAAAACGAAATCATCATATATCAGCCCAATGAGCATGCTTCGCATATTGAAGTGAGGGTTGATGAAGATACTGTTTGGTTGAACCGACAACAAATTGCAGTTCTTTTTGGCAGGGATATTAAGACTATTGGAAAACATATCAACAATGTTTTTTCGGAAGGTGAGCTTGAAAAAAATTCAACTGTCGCAAAATTTGCGACAGTTCAAGTAGAAGGAGATAGAAGCGTTGAAAGGCAATTAGAATATTACAACCTTGACGTTATAATTTCTGTAGGGTATAGAGTAAAATCAAAAGAGGGAACTCAATTCCGTATATGGGCAAACAAAATTCTAAAAGATTACTTGCTTAAAGGCTATGCCCTCAACAATAGAATGAATCGTATCGAAGGGAATGTTGATTCACTTTCAAAAAAAGTGCAGGGGATAGAGTTACAAATCAAAGCGGCATTACCTCCAAACCATGGGTTGTTTTTCGACGGACAAATTTTCGATGCCTATTCATTTGTGTCTGACCTAATAAAATCGGCAAAACATAGAATTGTTCTCATTGATAACTATATTGATGAATCGGTTTTGACCATGCTTTCCAAACGAAAAAATGGTGTTATTGCAAGTGTTTTTACATCGCATATTACCAGACAACTGCAACTTGATTTGCAGAAACACAACCAGCAATATCCATCCATTGCATTATCGGAGTTTACAAAATCTCACGACCGCTTTCTGATTATTGACGAGGTGGTTTATCATTTTGGAGCTTCGCTGAAAGATTTGGGTAAAAAATGGTTTGCGTTTTCGAAAATGGAGATGAAGGCGGGGGAGATTCTGGAAAAAGTATGAAATTGAGTCATGAAAACGCAAAAAATCAAGTAAAATGCAGCACAAAGACGGCTATATAAAATTCAGAATTGATCATCAGGAAACTGGTACGATATGCTCTGACGAGGATATTTCAGAATTGCTTCAGTTCCGCACTGAGGTTTTCGACCGGGGCTGGATTGGTGTTTTGCCTGATGGGGTGGGTTTTGGAAATCTTAGCATGAGAATGGGCGAACACTTTGTCATTACAGGTAACGCCACCGGCCAACATCGTGTGCTAAATTCATCTCATTTTGCTGAAGTTTTAAATTATGACCCAAAATCGAATATTTGTGTTAGTGAAGGACCTCTGAAACCCTCATCCGAATCGGGTACCCATGCAGTTATTTATGATGTTTTGCCCGATATTAATGTCATTTTGCATATCCACAATGCAGCAATTTGGAAGAAAATCCTTGAAACCGGTTTTTCCACAGCAGAAAACATAGAATATGGCACTCCGGAAATGGCCGTTGCAGTAAAAAATCTTGTTCAGCAACCCGAAGTTCAACAAGCCGGTGTTTTCGCTATGAAAGGACATGAGGATGGGGTGGTGATTTTTGGCTTGGGCATTGGGGGTCTGAGGACAATTGCTTCGCGAATTCAAGTCGATTAAAAATACTTATAAGCTCTAATATAAATAGAGTAAAACGACTAATAAGTCTAATAATAATGGAGTAAATCGTGTAAATATTTTATTGTTAAAAGAATAAATGTATCTTTGCAATAAGACTTATTCATCATGAAAGAAATATTATTTACAATTGTAAGAGAGCAAGCTGACAGACAGAAAGTCAGTAAGGAGGTTGATCGTTTTATCCCTGAATCTTATCTTCAAAGTGATATGATTGTGATTATTTCAGGAATTCGTCGTTGCGGCAAATCGGTTTTCTTGCAACAGATCAGGAGAAAACAAAGTGAACGTGATTACTATCTGAATTTTGATGATGAGCGCTTAATAAATTTCTCAGTTGATCATTTTCAGCTCTTGCATGAAGTTTTTGTTGAGTTGTTTGGAGTGCAAAATACTTTTTATTTTGACGAAATACAAAATGTTTTGGGTTGGGAAAGATTTGTAAGACGAATGCATGATAGCGGAGCCAAAGTTTTTATCACCGGGTCAAATGCATCTTTGTTAAGTCGTGAATTGGGCACACATCTTACCGGCAGATATCTCCAATATGAATTGTTCCCGTTTTCATTTGCTGAGTATTTGCAGCAGAGAAAAATATATCCAGATCGACTTGATGGCCTTACAACAATTGAAAAGGGAAAGATGGTGTCTGCTTTTAATGAATATCTGGCAATTGGTGGTTTTCCGGGATACTACCGAAACAAAATGGACGATTACTTAAAGTACCTTTATGAATCTGTTTTGTATCGTGATGTTATGGTGAGGAATAATATAACCAATGAAAAGGAATTGCTAAAATTAGTGAATTTCCTTTCGGGTAACATAGCAAAAACACATAGCACTACATCGCTGGCAAAAGTGATTGGGGTTAAAAATGTTACCACAGTAAAAAATTACATATCTTATCTGGAAGACACATATTTATTATTTCAGGTGGTAAAATATGACCATTCCTTAAAAGCACAATACATTAATCCTAAAAAAGTTTATTTTATCGATACTGCATTGTCTCGTATTTTGGGATTTAGAACATCAGAAGATTATGGCCGGATTCTTGAAAACCTTGTTTTTCTTGAATTGAAGAGAAGAAAACATGAGGTGTTTTATCATAGAATGAAATCTGAATGTGATTTCTTGATAAAGGAAGGAAACAAAATATCATCAGCTATACAGGTTTCAGGTTATATATCCGATCAGCAAACCAAAGACAGAGAAATAAATGGATTATTGGAAGCCATGAAAACACATAGTCTTGATATCGGCTATTTACTAACAGCAGATACAAATGAAGTAATTCTGGTTGATCAGAAAACAATACATATTATTCCCGTGTGGAAATGGTTGCTTAGCAAAGAGAATGCATAAAATACACCAATCATTGCCATGAAAGGACATGAGGATGGGGTGGTGTTTTTTGGAAACGGGATAAAAAGTTTGCAAACAATTCTTAGAACATATTACTGGTTTTGATAAAGAATTTTGTTTCCGTCGTCATTAATCAAAAGTTTATTATCGTCAAGGGAGAGGATTTCCCAAATAACCAACTTTTGTGAGCTTGTATTAATCATTATTTGCTTGGCTTTTATTTGCCAGGTTCCTGTTAGTTTTTCGGAGCCCTTTTGTATAAATTTACCATTTTTCTTGAAGATAATTTGATTGCAAACACTGGGTTTTTCATCGTTTTTAGAAACAGTCTTCCATTTACCGATAAGCAGTTTTTCCCAAGAAAAAACCGCAGTAGTATCAAGAATTTTTGGAGCAAGTGTGTTTTCTCCTTCTTCATTCATTTCAAAACTCTGTATAATGAATACCGACTGAGAATAAAATTCCTCTTGTGCAAATTCATATTGTGTTCTTTCTCCCGTAAAATAGCCTGTTACAATATAGCTGTATCCCATACTATTCGACTCGGTAGGCATTCCATCAATAATTTTGGGATCAATAAAAGGACCTTCCTGCATACAGGGACTTACGCCAATATAATACATCGGGCAGTCACAGCCCCAACCGTAACACCTAAAGGCTAAAGGCATTTGAATTGTTTCTGTGATGCCGTTTCTGGCATTTTCAACTCTTTCGTTTTCCCAATCGCTAATTGTTTCTGCAATATCATAATATGTTTGACTTCTTGCGATTTGAAAAAAGAGCAAAATAAAAAGAATGGAGGTTGAAATTTTCATGACTAATAATTTAAAAGCACTTATGAAACAATAATTTTACCAAAGGAACAAAGATGCTTAAAATAATTGAGAATTTTGTTTTTTTAACCACGAATGACACATATTTACACGAATAGCTTTCCATTTTTAATTACATCGAATAATAACGCCAAGGCATTATTCACGAATACTACATGTAATTTCGTATTGCAATATTTCTTGCTAAAAATCAGCTAATAGGTAGTATATAAGATTATTTGCCTGAGTTGAATAATTGAGGAGAAACGTTATTAAGAATTCAATATTTTCTTAAAATGTACCGTTAGCGTTTTGTCAATTACATCTTTTTGAAGCATAGATGTCTGATAAAGCTCATGTTTCAAGTCAGGATACGCCCTTATTATTTGATCAAGAATTATCAAGGCATAGTATTTTACTGCAATAGCTTCTGTTCCGCTCTTTAGAAATTTAAAGCAGAACTCGGCACATTTTCCACATATTTCATCATCAGTACAAAGGTCGTAACGACTTAAAGCCTTCATAAGGCAACGCTTCGTTCCATCGTGTGTGGCATTGGGAATATTGTTTACAATAAAGCTTAGGTTTTCGGATAAAAATCCTTTCTGCAAGTCATCGGCTTTTTCCAGAATATTTGAAGCCCGCATATTCCATGGATAATCAGCGGAAAAAGCGACCTCAAGGAAAATCTCCTTTAATTCAAGTTTTCCCAAAGTAATAACAGCCATTTTATCTGCCAATGCCCGTGAACTTTCGGGCAGTAAATCTTTGGCAATATCTAGACTCTTTTTACTCATAATAATTTTTTATCTTTCCACTTTCCACTTTCCACTTTCCACTCCAGAGCTTGTCGAAGGGCCACTTTCCACTGTTAATGCGGATCCACATCAATGCTAATCCTGCAACTCTTAAACATCTCTTTATTATTCAGCAATCTCGTTTCATCGTAAATTCTTTTCTTCAGTTTGTGAAGATGATTTAGTCGAGGCAGTTTGATCAGAATCTGTCTGATATAATAGTTTTTCACCCTCGCTACTACCGGATAAACAGGACCCATAACTTGCCTTTCAGGAATAAAACTTTTCAGTGTTTTGGCTAGTTGAAAACTGGCTTCTAAAGAAACTTCTTTGGTTTTATGGCGTATAATGATTTTCAAAAGCCGGTAATAAGGCGGGTATTGGTAAATTTCCCGGGATGCCAACTCTTTCTCCATAAATCCTTCATAATCATAGTTTTCAACGAATTTTACAATGGGATTGTCCTTGTCGTAAACTTGTATGAAAACATGTCCTGGGTTTTTTCTACGCCCCGCACGCCCTGCAACTTGCATCATAAGTTGAAAGGCACTTTCATGTGAGCGAAAATCGGGAAAAGTATGCAAATTGTCGCCATTTAGAATACCAACCACTTCTACCCGACCGAAATCAAGACCCTTGCTTACCATTTGTGTGCCGACTAAAATCTGATATTTTCCGCTGTCAAAGCCATCAAGCAGTGCCTGATGTGCATTTTTTCCACGTGCGCTGTCCATGTCCATTCTGGCAATACCGGTATTTTGAAAGAGAATGCCCAATTCATCTTCTGCTTTTTGAGTACCCATTCCCTTCATTTGAATTTCGGTGTTCTTACATTTTGGGCACTCCGAAGGAACTCTTTCTGTATATCCGCAATAATGGCATTTTAGCAACTCGATCTTTTTATGATAGGTCATCGAGACATCACAGTTTTTGCAGAGTGGCGTCCACCCACAATGATTGCATTCCAGCCAAGTAGAATAGCCACGTCTGTTTTGAAAAAGAATGATTTGTTTATGCTCATTCAGACTGTTTTGTATGGCTCCAAAAAGTTGTGGCGACAAATAAGAACGCATCGTTTTTCTAATAGTCGCTTCTTTAATATCTACAATATGAACCTGAGGTAAATGCGCATCACCAAATCTTTGCATAAGCTTAATCAAGCTATAATTTCCTTCTTTGGCATTATGCCATGATTCGGCAGAAGGTGTTGCAGAACCTAGAATAATATTGGCATTATTGAATTTTGCCAGCATAATGGCTGCATCGCGAGCTTGATATCGTGGAGCAGGGTCTTGTTGCTTATAGCTATAATCGTGTTCCTCGTCAACAATGATTAAACCCGGGTTGGGGAAGGGAAGAAAAACGGAAGAACGTGCACCCATGATGAGTAATGGCTCTTTGGCCGTGAGTACTTTTTTCCAGATTTCAACTTTTTCGTGCATATTAAAACGAGAGTGATAGACCAAAAGTCGGGAACCGAAATATTTTTTCAGACGCTTCACCATATATCCGGTTAATGCAATTTCAGGAAGTAAATACAAAGCCTGTTTCCCTTGTTCAAAGCATTCTTCAATGAGTTTGATATATATTTCTGTTTTTCCGCTGCCGGTAATTCCCCATAAAAGTGCGGTTTTCTCTTCTTTAAATGTCGTTTTTATTTCTTCAAATGCGTTTTTCTGCTCGGGAGAAAGAAATATATCGGAAATAGAAGCCGTTTCTTCCGAAACAGGAATCCGAGAAATGGTTTTTTCGTATTCTTCAAAAATACCTTTGTCAATCAATGCTTTAGTTGCGCCATTTCCAACCTCTTTATTCAGTGCGTTTTTTTCAACTTCTTTTTGACCGGACCCAAGATTGAAAAAATGCATCATGGCTCTATATTGCTTCGGTGCTTTTTTCTCAAGTTTTACCAGTAAAGCATTCATAATGCCTTTGTCCGTGTATTCTTTATTTAAGGAAAGAAAGATTCTCTTTTTGGGAATGTATTTTTCGTTGATTTCTTCCTGCGGATAAATCACACATTTTTCCACTAATGAGCGAATCAAAGATTGAACACTACGTTTACCTGAAATAGCCTGAATATCGCCGGGGGTTAAAATGTTGTTTTTTAAAATACCCTCGGCAATCATATATTCATCATCATCCAGACGAGTAAAATCTTCATCAAATAAA
Organism: Bacteroidales bacterium; assembly: GCA_016937255.1. Classification (GTDB taxonomy): domain Bacteria; phylum Bacteroidota; class Bacteroidia; order Bacteroidales; family DTU049; genus BM518. Next base: position 3,282 of record JAFGWG010000014.1, on the reverse strand, counting down.
GGATGGATGGTATATTGGGTCTTGCTTTCCATTTTTAATCCTGCCGGCAATGCAGCGTTCATAATTTCGCCTTCAGAACATATATAATACTGAGCAAGCCATTTCCAGAATTCAAATTGCTTTTCTGTAGCAATGGGAGATTCATCAAGAACTTCTGTGATGTCTTTAATGCTGATGCTTTTCTTTGGTTCTTCGTAAAGCTTTACAATGATTCCGGAATAAAATTTTCTGGAGCCGAAATGCACAATTACACGCTTTCCCGGCTCAACTTCGTCTTTTAAGTCAGGCGGAATTCTGTAGGTATAATTCTGCTGCAGGGGTAAGGGTAATAATATGTCGGCATAGAGCTCTTTTTTGCTCATATTGAAAGTATGCGGGTCATTTCTTTTAAGTCTGTGCGAACCTTGTTATTATGTTTAATGGATTGTGCAAAAGGGGTTTCCACAACATCGCGTTTTACAATGCCGATCATTATTCCTGATTTTCCTTCGAGTAAAGCATTTACAGCATGATATCCATATTGACTGGCTCTGACTCTGTCCATGCAAGTTGGGCTGCCACCTCTTTGAATATGCCCGAGTATTGAAACACGGATGCTGTAATGTGGAAGCCTTTGTTTTACAATTTTGCTTACATCGTAAGCTCCGCCCAATTCGTCGCCTTCTGCAATGATGATAATTCCACTGGTTTTATTATGCCTGCGGCCGTTTTCAAGTTTTTCAACTAGATCGTCGATATCGCTTTCGGTTTCAGGAATCAAAATATCTTCGGCACCCACGGCAATGCCACTGCGTAATGCAATAAATCCGGCATCACGCCCCATAACCTCAATAAAGAAAAGCCGATCGTGTGAGTTTGCAGTATCTCGGATCTTATCTACAGCTTGAACTACAGTGTTGATGGCTGTGTCATAGCCAATGGTATAGTCGGTTCCAAATAAATCGTTATCAATGGTTCCGGCAATGCCAATGACTTTAATGTCGGGATAAATTCCGGTAAATTCTGTCGCTCCGCGGAAAGTTCCGTCTCCACCAATTACGACCAAGGCATCCATTCCGGATTTCTGCATATTATCATATGCTTTTTGCATGCCTTCTTTGGTCATGAATTCCATACTGCGTGCGGTTTTCAGAATAGTTCCCCCGCGTTGAATAATATTGGCAACACTAGAAGTTTCTAATGGAACAAAGTCTGCATCGATTAGACCTTGGTAACCACGTATAACACCCATGACTTCAAGATTGTTATAAATGGAAGTACGACATACCGCTCTGATAGCAGCATTCATCCCGGGGGCATCTCCACCTGATGTTAAAACTCCAATTTTCTTAAGATTGCTCATATTGTATGTTTTCTTTTAAAAATCCTTCATTTGTGAAAAAATCCGTCAGCTTCATGTTTTCTGCCAGATGTAAACCCTTAATTCCATTTTTGGAAGAGGTTTTTGCATTGAAAAGAGTATCGTCAATGAAAACGGTTTCAATGGCTTTTAGATTGTTTTCATTTAAAATCAGCTCAAAAAAACCATTTTCAGGCTTCCTTTTACCAATCTGAAAAGAATAATAAGCTTTTTCAAATAAATCATCGAGACTGTTTATGTTAAAAATTCGTTGTAAAAGGCTTTGATATTCAGGAAAATGGATACTATTGGTGTTGCTCATTAAAAAGAGACGATAATTTTTTGAAAGACGCTTTAATAAATTGAAATTTTCTTGTGGAAAATCAAGAATCATAGCATTCCACGCTCGGCGAATATCTTCTTTTTTTGTTCCTAAAGGCATTTCAGCAAGTACCTTTTCGAAAAATTCGTTATCGCTAATCTCTCCACGATCAAGTTGATCGAAAAATCCAAGTTGCATGTGTTTTCCAAACTTTTCATCGGCATTTTCCATGCCCAGCTCTGCAAAAGCTTTTTGGGTGATTGCAAAATCGATATTCAGTAATACGCCGCCCAAGTCGAATATAATATTTTTAATCTCAGACATCTTTATAATCTCCTTTTTCTCTAATCAAGTCCTGCAAAGCTCGTAATGCGTCGTTTTGAGGAATGTTTTTTTGAACCACGTCACCTTTATAGTATAAATGTACTTTACCTGGTGCTGAACCTAGTATTCCGTATGTGGCACCACGCATTTCTCCAGGACCATTTACAATGCAGCCCATTACAGCAATACTAATTCCTTTTAGATGCGAGAATTGGTTTTTTACATCTTTCAAAAGGCTTTCAATATCAAATTCAGTGCGTCCGCAAGACGGGCAGGAAATAAATTCAGCCGTGCTGATTTTTCTACGTGTCGATTGTAGCATCATATAAATGCGCCGTTGTTCTTCTTCAGTGAAATTTCGACCGGAACAACTAAGTCCGTTTCCAATACCGTCGGCAAAAGCACCACCACAAACCATTAGAAAATCATCAAAGCTGATTTTGTTTTCATCAAATGCCAAAATCAATTCTTTTTCGGTATTGTTTAGGTGTTCCAGCCTTATGTCATCGGGTTTCTGAATCGTTATGTATTCCTCTTTCGATGTAATTTCAGGCAGTATTTCCGAGTTTTTCTCAAAGATGTTCAGGGTGAAAGAGTAGGGTGGCACGATGCTAAAATAATTTGTAGCCAAGTTTCTTTCTGTTTTCATCTTTTCCGCTGATTCCACAATCTGTTTTGACACCGGAATCTCGTTTTCCGGCGCTTCGGTAAGGGAAACACGCACGGTATCACCTATTCCATCCATGAGTAGGCTTCCAATTCCAATGGCTGATTTTATTCGTCCGTCTTCTCCCGCGCCGGCTTCGGTTACGCCCAAATGAATCGGATAATCAAAACGCTCTTCCATCATGCGTTGTGCAAGCAAGCGATTAGCCCAAATCATGGTGCGAACATCGCTCGATTTCATGGAAATGAGCAAATTGTGAAAATCTTCAGCCGCAAAAATGCGGATGTATTCAATAGCAGATTCTACCATGCCTACGGGGGTGTCGCCATATCGAGAAAGTATTCTTTTTCCCAACGAACCGTGGTTTATGCCAATGCGAACGGCAGTATTGTGTTTTTTGCAAACATCAATAATAGGTTTAAGTATGCGATGCGTTTCATCTATTTCTTGCCGATATTCATCGTCAGAATAGTGGGTTTTGCCCTTAAAAATGTGAATAAAATTACCGGGGTTGATGCGTATTTTTTCAACCCTGGATGCAGATTCTGCAGCAATCTCCGGATTGAAGTGAATGTCGGCAGCCAGGGGTTGGGTATAACCGGCTTCATTAAGCTGATGCCGAATATTGCT
>JAFGWG010000013.1 GCA_016937255.1 Bacteroidales bacterium | reverse complement strand
TATCCCTGTGTGTGTGTGTGTGTGTGTGTGTGTGTGTGTGTAATGAGTCTTATTCCTAAATTCAAAGATAATCATTTTGTTTTCTTTATTTTGTATTGGCAATTAGGCTAACCCATTGTGCGATTTAATAATTTGACAAATATTCAGAAAGATGCTGAATATTAAACTTATACAAAAGCCTCCCAAACCTGTATTTTATCATAGCCCCGAAGAGGTCGAATAATATTAGCCCCGTATTAGCAAGAACCCTTTCAGACACCTAAACAGATAGTGCTACTTAGGTTGTCTGACAGTTATAAATAAAGCGTAATTCGGGGCTAATATTTCAACAAAACCTGTTTTTGGCGCAATTTTCGGGCGCCGCATGAAAATTGTGCCAAAAACAACTTGCAACACATTTTATTTTACAAACTGATTTTTAATGGTCCTTTATAAAAAACACAAAAGGAATCGCCCCAAGTGCAATAAAGGAAGAAATAAGGTAAGTTTTTTCAAGACCTAGCCAATCGCCCATTAAACCGGAAAAGAATACAGCTAAAGCTGCGGTAATAAAACTTGCCGTCATATAAATGCTATTCATAAATACAGGTAGTTCTTTAGATTTTATCTGAACCAACGCAATTAGTATAGGACCAGGGGCAAAAACAAAAAAGCCCATCAGCACTAAAAACACCAATGAAACCCAACCATCTGAGTTGATGAAAAAGAACATCATTATTGGCGACATTATACTTATAATCAATAATGTACGCTTACGTCCCAGCTTATCAGATATACTTCCCGCCAAAATAGTTCCTGCCGCACCTGCAAGCTGAAACACAGCCAAAGAAGAATTGGCAAACCACAAACTCTCACCTCTTTCAGAATAATAAAATGTAGGAAGGAATGCAGTTAAACCCGATTTCATAATAGCTCTAAAAAACATAAAACCAATCAGAATCGAGATAAATGGTAAATACTTTTTGAAAGTCAATAAAGCATTCCCTTTCGCTAATTTTTTACTTTTAATTTCTTCAGAAATCCTAATATCCTTAAGCTTATAAAATAATATCAATGAAGCCAATAATCCAAAAGGTATCAGTTTCCATGTGCCTTCAAGCCCCCAATATGAAACAGATGCTGTAATAATTAATGGTCCAGTTGTTCGTGCCAGCTCACCTCCAAACATGTAAAAACTCATCCCACGCCCTATGCGATCGCCCGACAATCGTTTAACCATTGTAGGTGCGGGAACATGAAATAAAGCACTGCTAATTCCCATTGTAAAAAGCAATATGCATACAATAACAAAAGACGGTGCCAAGCCAAGCAAACTCATGGATATGGCAGTAATAGCAGGTGCCACAATAATAAAATACCTAGCGGCTGTTCTTTCTGCAATGATCCCAATAATAGGGTTTAAGAACCATGGAACACGCATAATAAGATCCCAAAGAGAGGCAAGAGCAAGCGTAATTCCAAATTTCTCTATCAATAATGGACGAATAGCAGCCAAAAAAGACGAGTAAATATCGTGCAGCATATGCGATCCTGATACCAGTAGCACATTGCCCATTTGAAATTTTCCACCCCCCTGTTTTTCTTTCATCTATTTACAATTTAAATATTTCAATGCACCTTTTTACATCAAACTCTTATCAACAGCGAAGGTATATGTTCTTCTACAATTTTACTAGTATTTGAGACAGATATTTAATGGATTGAAATGAAAATACAACCTCCCTTCCACGCTCAAGTCAAGTTCGGATCAAAACTAACCTGAATAAAAAACACAAGGATAATGTATACAGAATTTGTATTTTAGTGTCGTGGATGAAGATATTGGCGTTCATTTTTTAGACACGAAAAATTTGATCAATGAAACGACGATACAGCAGTAGTCAATCCCAACAAGGATTCTCCTCTTCATTAAACATAATAATTTCATTTAAAAATTTTCTATCCCAAGCCAAATGTGGTTTTTTAATTTGTACACTTGGCTAGCTATAGAAATATTATGAGCAAGATAATTGGTCGAGAAAAACAAGTTGAGCAACTTAAAAAGCTTCTCGCAAATAACTAGGTATGATATTACACTACACCAACAAAAACACCACCAGCCTAAACATAAAAATCAGCACTCCTCTCAAAACAAAAACGTGATCAACGATCTGCGTAATCTACCACCAGCAAAGCATTGCTGAGCACGGAATAAAGTACGAACCCATGGCATTTGTGACAATTCGTGAATCCGTGGCTAATAAATCAGAGAAAATTAACTCATTAGCACACTTGTCACGACAAAGGCGTGATTAAAAAATTAACACATTAATCACTTACATTTCCCCAAACTCCAGCATTTCTCAAAACTGGTAATGACTATACCTATTTCAAATGCATTTTTATACGGACTCTCAAAATCCATAAATTTCATAGGCATATCGTAGCTTATGGTTCCATCGAGAGTGAGAGTTTTCTTTCCGCGGCCATATAATCTCAAACCAGCCGACCATGAAAGATGATTGGTGGAGCGATAATGAAGTCCAAGCCGGGCACGATCGTAAAAAGCATAATGAACAATAGGGAAAAATAATACATAGGCCCCAACTGCAAATTCGCTTGTTCCATTATACCGATAATAGCCATTGGCCACAATATTAAATTGCTCCGGCTTATCAATCAGAAATCCTGCATGCACCTGAATTTCTCTACCCGGCAAAAAACTACTATCCTGCCAATTACTCAAAATATTATACATCGAAACGCCAATCTGATTCTTAAAATATTGGTCTTCTTGCCAACAGGTAACCATGCCCTGCCCCCAAAGCAAACCAGCATTCAAATCAAATTTATTTTCATTTGCATTGCGCATATACCCTGGCTGCACTCCAATTCCAATCGAAGCGCCATTTTTTAAAGCTCTGTGATAAGCTAGGGAGAAATAATCGGCAATATACTCGGCATTCGAGGTATCGCTCATACGACGGTCATCCATAATACCAAAACCAAATGTATTTCCACTCGATTCGGTCATTTTTAGCCCATATCCCCCAACCTCTTTTGTAATTTCCTTTTTAATATCTGCCGAAACCGTATTCCATTTCACATGAAGTCCGCTTTCATAGGTCTGATTCCGATAGTTTTCCTTAAGTCTCCATTTCGCTTGCATAACGCCGGTAAATGCAGGATTTATTCGCAGCTCAGGAGTCCAAAATTGTCCTTGAGGATATTGAGCTTTCAATCCCTGAGCCATAAACAGCATTAAAACGAAAACAAGAATATGATATTTACTTTTCCTCATAACTGAAACATAATACATTTTTATAAGGGCAATATTCGCAGGATTTAGAAGCGGTTGGCTCAAAATTTTGATTCTCAGAATGCAATGCTTCCAAATAATCTAAATAGAGATTTTCAATTTCTGTTTTCAAATCGCTCCCCAAAGATATTGCTCCACCTTTTTTTATAGAAACGAAATGAGGGTCACAATTATTTTTCTTCAAAATAATATAATTGGCCAACTGCACTTCTTTAAGCTCAGGTCTTTTCCTCAAAAACAAGAGCCCATAGAAGAATAACTGCAGCATATTGCGATGATTATTCACATCATAAACCATATTTTCTTCCCACTCCAGCTTCGGAGTTTTCTTGGTGGTTTTAAAGTCCATTACGCAATACACGCCATTTCGCTTTTCAATCCTATCGGCATATCCCTTGAGGTTAATAACCCTGCCATCTGACAATTGTAATGTGCCAAGCAACTCTTCTTCAACCCCATCAATACAGATATCAACCTTTTTCACCATTACCTTCAACGCTTTCAAATAGCGCATCAGACTATCTCGAATAACTTCTGTAGCGAGAAACATGGTTCCATATTCACTTTCTCTAACTTCATTTATCACCAATTGTTTTTCAAATTCTGCTTCGGCAATGGGAATAATGGAATCAAGATCTTTTTCTGTTAATGACTTGCCTGTAAATTCCGCAAACAATTTCTCGACACTATTATGAAAAACATTGCCAAGCTGAGAGTTATCGAGTTCAAAAGGATCTCTGGGGGCTTCGGGAATACCCATTATTCGATGCAAAGCAAAACGATAGGGGCACGACAAAAATTCGTGAAGCGCTGTAAAAGAAAATCCTTTTTCATTAATTTTCTCCAATTTTTTCTCAATAAATGCATGCGGAGGCAGGGGCATATTGGTAAATTGGCGGCTTTTATATGAAATATCGAGCACAGACTTCGAAATATTCAATTGAGGATAGTTTTTCGAAACTTCATGCTCAAGTTGTGCCAAATAACGACTGGGTTCCTTTCCCCATAAAGGATCACTTTCAGTATTATAAACAAGCTTAATTGTTTTGGCTTTTTGCAGAAGTCGGTAAAAGTGATACGCAAAAACAGCCTCAGTATCAAATGGCAGCGGAAGAGCCAATTCTTTTCTTACATCAAAAGGGATAAATGAATCGTTGCGCGATGATTTTGGCAGAAATCCTTCATTCACACCCAGCATAATAACATGGTCATAGTCCATTGCTCTGGTTTCAAGTAAACCCAGAATTTGAATACCTTTCAATGGCTCACCCTTTAAAGGCACACGCAAACTACTGATACTATGCTTGATAAAATCGGCAATAGCTTTAAGATGCTGAACAGATTCATTATCTTCAAGTGCAAAAACATTGCGAATACCCTGAATGGCAGACATTAATTTCCAGGCTGCTTCTCTTTCTTGATAGAGTTTTGCATCATCTAAAGCGGCCTTAAAAATACTATGACAAGCATTTTCCAACTCATCGCACATCTGCTTCCAGTCTGTCCAATCAGAAAGCAAAGAAATTTCCCGGCTCAAAACACCCAATTTTTCAGCAGCGTCAGCCTCCTCATAAGAACGATCGGTATGCTTTAGAAACATTAACTTCCGCGGGTTTTCAAGTATATCAGTTTTCAATCGATAAAACAAATCACCATCTCCCGATTTCATTAAATAAGGCAATAGTGGATTGGACAAAAACCGGCGAAGATCGTAAAAATAAAACACCGATGACCCCTGTGTTTTATTCCTTAGTGGATTAAGATGTAGATTCAAAACATCATGAATCAATTGACCACAAAATGTATCTCGAAGCGAAAATCCCATTGAAATATTCACTTTTTCGCTTATGCTTTCGGGAAGACTATGCAATAGAGGGGTGAGCATATCCTCATCAGCCAAAACCATTAATGTTTCTTTGCCCTCTTTCAAATTATCTTCCAACAATTGCAATCCCACCTGTACTTGCGACAACTGATATGGTGCCCCAATAATGTCTATATCCTTTTTACTATTGAAATTCGATTCTACTTCAATCTCAAAACTTTCCGGCCAACGTGTTCTGGCTTTTCGAAGAAAATGTCCTGCTTCATACTGATCATCATTGAGATACATTGAATCATAATCCCAAAAAACATCTGCTACCGATTCTTTTAGCATACCATCTAAATGCATTTCGAAAGAAGGCGATATCGCATTTAACCCGGCAAAACAAACACGCTTATACTTATAAACAGCACCTTTTTCTGCCAACTCTCTCGAAGCCAATCCACGATACGCCAATGAAAAAGACATCAGCGACTTCTTAAAATCAAAATATATTTCCTTTAGAGCGCGGTAAAATTCCAGATAGTTTTTTTGCAAATCGCTATCAGCCTGATCGGGGAACCAGCCTTCTATTTCCTTAATTCTGAAAAGATATGTAAACACATTTTCAGGATCGGCAAGATAATCGTCAACATCACTAAAATCATTAATAATCAGACGCCCACTGGAATAAAACCGATCAAATTCATATGCTTTATCGCCCAAAACCCGGCTATATGATTTATATAAAAGGCTAAGCAAAGTTAATTCCTCAGCAGCATCAAACCCTGACTGGCGATAGATATACTCTTCAATACTGAATATTGCAGGAACAAAACTTGCTTTACCATTTTTCGCCGATCGATTCGCAAGCATATTTCGCAAAAATAATCCTGCGCGACGGTTTGGCAATACAACACAATATTCTTCGGGTGTATCGCTGTATTTCTCCTCAATAAAATCGGCCAATGTATCCAGAAAACTCATTTCATCCACTTTTGGTAATAATTATCTATATGTTTTTCAGCCTCTTTAAGCTCGTATGTTTTACCTACATCTATCCATTGATGCGGTATTGCTATTCCACTAATGTTTTTGTGAGCTGCAGCCTCCAACAGTGATGGAATCAGAGGGAAAGCACCAATTCCCGGTAAATTGGCTACAAAATCAGCCCTCATAATTGAAATTCCGGAATAGGAAAATTCATACGCCCCAAGCGATGCATTTTTCACCGAAAGTTCTTCTCCGCTCTGAATATTTTTCCATCCGCACAAATTCATGTCGCTGTCAAACAATAGCTTACGACTACTTGTTCTATCTTTTAGAAGCAAAATACAATTTTGATTTGAGTCAAGAAATCTTTGCTCAAGATTACTAAAATCAACATCACTAAGTACATCAACATTATGCACTAAAACGTAAGAGTTTGCTTCAAAAAAGGGAGCCGCATTTTTCAAACCTCCGCCCGTATCCAATAGCTCGCCAGATTCATCCGATATATGAAAGCGTATTTCTTTTTGAGGATAATGATGTAGGAAATCCAACACCTGATCGGCAAAATGATGAACATTCACCACAATATCGGTGATTCCAAAAGCATACATTTTCCGAATTTGCAAATCGAGCAGCTTGTAGCCACGAATTTCTACCAATGCTTTGGGGCGATTCAATGTGTACTCCCCCAGCCTAGTGCCCAATCCTGCGGCAAATATCATGGCCATCATAAGCCACCGTTTTTAAGAATGCTGATTTTCCTACTATAAAAATGCTCGCCCAAGATGCGCAAAACATAAATTCCTTCAGCGTATGAACTTACATCAATATTAATCGCTTCCTCACTTTGAAGATTAAGCTGATATACCTTTTTACCTGAAACATCAATCAACTCTATGCTCTTCCATTTTTGCGGCTCAAAATCAATATGCAAGACATCAGATACCGGATTTGGAAAAACTTGTATATCATCTGCAGTTTCAATTGATGCGTTCATACAAAGGGTATCGAGCATGCTGAGATACATTGGGTATGCCGGCTTTGGATTCCCAACACTGTCCATCAATCCTAATGAAATGATATAATAATAGAAATCTGAAGTCCAGTTTGCATAATAAGCTTGCATTTCAAAAGTTTTAGTGGTATCGAAATCTGCCAAAAAGTCAAAGCCAACTACTTCAATCTGATTATTATACATGGTATGGATAAAAGTCTGATACACAAAATATTCTTGAAGAGCCTCACTACTGCCCGTCATTGGATGAGTTGGTAAGCCTGCCTCTTTAATCACAAGAGGCAAAGTATCCGCAGCTGCCAGCAAATCGTTGATATCACGCTCTACAGAATCAATTTCAGACGGGATGACATGAAAATTTGATGTTATGGGCCAATAGGTTACCGCGAGCATATCGCTAATGGGTCTAATTCGATTCCAAATTGTTTGATCGTATTGCACTCCGTTTCTAGTGGTAAGTACAATACCAAATTTTATTTCAGGGTAATTCTGATCAATATACGCCGAAACATTTGAAGCAATGACCAAAAATGAATCCAATTCCACTGGTTTGGTCTTAAAATAAAGATCTATTTCTCCCCCAAAAGCAAAATAATCGATGACATGGTGCATTGAATCGAGTAGATTACAAATAAATCCTTCCATATCGCGCATAACCGTTTCATCGGTAAAGGGACTTCCGCATATATAAGGAGGCATATTATTGACAAAAGAAGCAGGATTCTGAAATAGAAAAAGATATTTATCAAACCCAAGCACATTCTTCCCATATTCAATATCATCGATAAATGAGCTAAAAGTATTACTATCAAGCATTTCCTGTAATTGACGCCAATTATACACCGAATGAAAATAGCCCATCCCGTTGTCGCTCATTTCCTCCCACCAATCCATCTGCAGTTGATCTTCCCAAATTATGGGCCATACCGGAACGATCCCATATTTTGTTTTTGGACATTGAGCCTGTGATTGAAAGACAAAGAGTGCAAAAATCAGAATCAATATTGTTCTTTTCATTACAAGTATTTCAAATTTTCGCATAAAAATACTATTTTTGAGTGTAATTAACAAGCAATGGAATAAATGCACAAAGTTAAAACCCGACATATCTTTCTTTCTCTAATTCTGATTATTTCAGGGCTATTTTTGCTTATACCTTCATTTTTTGCTTTTCCTGCTGCCGACGATTATTGTTATGCTCTAATGCATGATAAATTTGGGTTCTTTATGCAGGAAGAATATTTAATGACAAATGGACGCTGGGCGAGTACTTTTTTCCTTCAGCCTGCTTATTTTTTCGTGGAGCATATTTCTGTATATAGAATTATGCCATTGGTTTGGCTCATACTAAGCACCATCGCTTTTTATTCCTTTTTGAAAAGCTTCCACATAAAACTATATTCGATTAAAAATATTCACACCGCATTATTATTAAGTTTACTTTTCTTCTATTTGGCTCCTTCACTAAGTAATGCAATGTTTTGGTATACGGGAGCTGTAAATTATATCTTACCCGTAATAATCTTTCTTTTTTCATGGTCGCTGATGAAATATTCGATTCGAAACATGAAAATTCATGGTATCATCTCCGCATATGCATTAATATTTATAGCCAGCTCCTTTAACGAAGTTGCTCTCATTACAGTTCCTTTCCTAAGCTGGTGGCTTTTCCGTAAAGAACTAAAAAGGCATACCATCATTATGGGGCTCACTTTTGCTTTCGCAGCAGCTATATTCTATTTTTCACCTGGAAATTTGAATCGCAGCTCAGCTTTTTCAGTTGATTTCTTCTCTGCACAAATGTATTTTAGTATGGGACTTCAATTTCTGCGCTTCTCTTTCATTTTCATCTTCCTCAACCCTTTGGTATGGCTCATATTATTCATATATTTCAGTAAAGAAAAGAAAAGGGAATTTATTCCTCGCTTTCTGTTTCCGCTATTTGTTTTGATTCCAGCAATAGCACTTCCATACTTTAGCACAGGAATTCTTGGGCAACACAGAACAATCAATTATGCATTTTTCATATTTCTGATATTATTATTATATCAAAACCGTGATTTACTTAAAAAAACAAATATTTCTCTCAGACGAATTATTCCAATAATAGTTCTGTCATTGTTTATTTCTACAAACGGAATAGGTATAGCAGATGATTTTTTCAAATTCCGCTTTCATACGTTCAAAGTGATTATGAATTCATCATTAAATAGTTTAGAGGCAGGAACCGGACCTGGAATTTCAAATAATGAAGAGGTTCCACATAGCTTAATGAACCAATATCCTGTTGAAGGGTGGAATGAGAAAAACAATTTCTGTGGCGAAGTATATTTCGATGAAAAGCAGAAATAGTCTTTTATAGAGACTTACAAACTGTCTAATTCTTCATAAATAAAAAACAATGTCATTCCAGAAGCCTGCTGCAAAAGGTTAACCTCTCATCGTTCGACCAACGGGAGATCATGAGAGCGTCGACCTAACACAAAGGAACGTTGACAACACTGACCTTGCAGACGGACGCAGACAGAGGCAAACGTCACACTCTTCCCAGTGCCGACGACTCCAAGCCGCATACTTGTATATTCGTGCGACGTTGGAATGCCGGCACAAACTTCGGCTTTCCATCATCCGTAATGCTAATATTCTAAGGGAAAATTCTATCTATCCTTCGACTGGCTCCTTTAGATTGCCAAACTAAAAAACTTGTCAGTTCGAGCGTATTCGAGAACTATGCATGCTTTGCCAATAAAATTAATGACGCTTCTATTCCTTCGTCTTCGTTCAGGATGACCACTCGAAGTGACATTGATATTTTTACATCCGCGTTAATCCGTAATGCAATTATTCAGCGTTATTCCGCGTCTAATTTAGAATTACATCCGCTCAGGCAATTCAATACCCAATAATGCCATAGAATTTGTTAAAGTTTGTTGTGTGGCTTTGCAAAGCATCAAACGATTTTGCTGTTTCGCTGAATCTTCTTCTTTTACAATACTCAGTTCCTGATACATGGAATTGAATGCTTTGGCTATATCGTAAGAATAATTAGCAATGATCGCCGGACTCAGCGTATCAGCCGCTTTTTGTATTTCCTGTGGTAAATCGAGCAATAAAACCAGCAAATCTTTTTCCAAATCATGCAATCCGATTTCTGTATTCCAATTGCTTGCTGTAATGCCCAAGTCCTCGGCTTTTTGAACCAAAGAATTTATCCTTGCATGGGTATATTGTATAAAAGGTCCGGTATTGCCATTAAAATCAATCGACTCCTCGGGGTTAAACATCATATTCTTCTTGGGATCTACCTTCAGAATAAAATATTTCAATGCAGCCTGCCCAATCATTTCATATAAACGATCGGCTTCTTCATTCGAAAGATTATCGGCTTTCCCCAGTTCTTTTGCTATTGCCGCAGCTGAATTTTTCATTTCATCCATCAATTCATCAGCATCGACCACAGTTCCTTCCCGCGATTTCATTTTCCCTTCAGGAAGTTCCACCATTCCATAGCTAAAATGCTTGATGTTTTCTGCCCACTCAAATCCCAGCTTAATCAAAGTCTTTTTCAATACATCGAAATGATAATTCTGCTCATTTCCAACCACATAAATCATTTCATACGCGTTGAAATCTTGCATACGCTTTGCTGCTGTACCGATATCTTGCGTCATATATACTGAAGTTCCATCGGAGCGAAGCAGTATTTTGCGATCGAGTTTTTCATTGGTCAAATCAATCCAAATAGATTGATCTTCATCTTGAACCAGAACTCCATTTTTCAATCCTTCTAAAACGATATCTTTTCCGGACAAATAAGTTTGCGATTCAAAATAAAGCTGATTGAACTCAACGCCCATTCTTTTATAGGTATCATCAAACCCAGCCAGAACCCAATCATTTAGTTTTTGCCACAATGCACGAACTTCAGCATCGTTTTCTTCCCATTTAATGAGCATTTCCCGGGCTTCCTTCATTAAAACGGTATCATTTTCTTCTCCACCAGCGGCTTCTTCCTTATTTTTCTGATCGAAAAGCACATAATATTTACCAATCAGGTGGTCGCCTTTCACGCCAGCGGTTTCAGGTGTTTCTCCCCCGCCCCATTTCTGCCAGGCCAACATGGTTTTGCAAATATGAATTCCACGATCGTTGATTAGATTTACCGTTTTCACATTCTTTCCGGCAGCATCCAGAACCTTTGCCAATGACAAGCCAAGCAGATTATTCCGAACATGGCCCAAATGCAGCGGCTTATTTGTATTTGGAGAACTATATTCCAATACGATAGGCTTTTCTGTGGTATCACTTTTCAGATATCCATAATTGGAATCGATCTTTTCGTCAGCAATACTCTGCAGCCAAAACGACTCCTTGAAACTAATATTCAAAAAGCCTTTAATAATATTATAGGTATCGACACTATCTAAACGATCTTTCAAAGCAGCTCCGATTTCCACAGCAGTTTGCTCAGGTTTTTTCTTTGAGATTCTCAAAAATGGAAAGACCACCAGAGTTAGATCGCCTTCAAAATCGTCTTTGGTTTTTTCGAGTTTAATGGCGTTACTCTCAATTTCTGCGCTGTATAAATCATTCAGGATGGCCGAAATTTCATGCTGAAGCGTTGAAAAGATCATTTTTTTTTGCAAAGATAAATAATAGTGGCCCTTCGACAAGCTCAGGATGAAAAAAAAGAGAAAAGTAGGATGTGGACGCGGATGAACGCTGTTTAAATAAAACGACGGATCTACGCGGATTATGCCGGAGACTTCTTTGTC
This sequence comes from Bacteroidales bacterium, assembly GCA_016937255.1. GTDB lineage: Bacteria > Bacteroidota > Bacteroidia > Bacteroidales > DTU049 > BM518. The sequence continues at coordinate 1,783 of JAFGWG010000013.1, read as the reverse complement.
TGACGGTTCCACGTCAGACCAGATTTTCATCATTTCGTCGTTCATCGAGCACACTCCAAATTACACCTGCGAAGATGATCACGAAATCGTTGAAAATCATCTTAAGCTGTCAACGACTTCGTGACGTGCTCGTCCCTTGCACGACGACGAAGTGATGACCCTAAGTTCAATTAGTAAATGCAACAAATAGCATTTTTTTCGTAATTTCGTACCCGCAAATTTGATTAGTTTTTCGTCGGCAAGCCATCACCTAAACTACGCCAAAACTAAAAACCATTTTATCCGTATATTAGCACTCCGGAATCTTCTACCGCAATAAACGCAATGAGCTGGACTTATAATTATAATATGAATGGTCAAATTGCTTGTCAGCCGGTACGTATGGGGCTCTACTCAGTGCCTTGCGGCGGCTCTTATACCCGTGTGGTGGATATGAAGCAGTATGAACTTAAAGACCATCTCGGTAACGTGCGCGTTACGTTCTCCAACCTTAAAGAACCTCAGCATTGTTATGATCTAAGTGATGGATGGGAAGCTACTGCTTCTACTATCAATAACTACTACTCTTTTGGTATGGCTATGCCCGGTAGAAACTATAACCTGGATGAGTATAGGTTTGGGTTTAATGGGCAAGAACAAGACAATGAAATATACGGAGATGGAAACAGCCTTGAGTTTAAGTACAGAATCTACGACCCAAGGTTAGGTCGCTTTATGAGTGTTGACCCATTGTTTAGAGAGTACCCGTGGAATAGCACTTATGCCTTTGCTGAAAATGATGTGATTAGAGCGATTGATTTAGAAGGTGCAGAGAAGTTTATTTCTATATGCTATGATGGAAAACAATCTTCCGTTCTTGAAGTACCAGATGAAGAGGTCACTAAAGGTGGAATTTTATATATTAATTTCTCAACTGCTCTCGGATTAATTTACGGAATGTCATCGGTATATACACCTGAGTACCCTGTCGGACCCGGTGCACCTAACACTCTTCATAATGATGCGGATTTTACACCTAAACCCTACTTTACTCCGGTTGAAATCATTTTAGCAGTGGTGGATAAATGGGTGACTGGAAATAGCACCTATACTCAAAGAGGAGGGTTACATGAGACTTCAAAAACTGGACAGGGTGGTAATAATTCAACTGTTGTTAAAGATGACAAAGGAGATGAATATTCTGACGTGAGAGTAGTTGACGTTGGTTCAATAATAAGTGTCTTTAAAACCAAAGGTCCAATACCGAAAACTCTCCTTCAAACATGGAACTATGCTTGGAAACATTTCGGAACGGGGCAAGATATTGGAGAAATTGTTGATAATGTAGCAAAGTCATTGACCCCAACAGTAACTAGTCCGAAGGTATATTTTCCTCGTTCAACGGATTCAATTGATATTGAAAATCCTGATGGTTCATACAACAGATATGGCTTACCTGTTAAACCTGACCCGGATGATTCAACAAAATTTCTTAAGAACGATAGACATATTAATAAAGAGGAACACGATGAAAATCCATATCCTGATCATTTCTAAATAAAAATATATGAGACCTTTGATTTTTACAGTGTTATTTGTATTATCTTTAGTACTTCTTAATAATGAAGTTGTTGGCAGAGAGTATTCATTAATGAGTATAACAAAAATAGAAAAGCAATATGTGAGCTTATTTCCTAATATATTACTATTTAGATTTAATAATTCTGAATATTTGACAATAGATTATAATAAGAAAAAAGAGTATATATTTCTTGATTATATTTCATGCAACGGCTATTGGTCT
>JAFGWG010000117.1 GCA_016937255.1 Bacteroidales bacterium | reverse complement strand
ATCATTCGATGTAATTAAGGAATGAAAACTATTCGTGTAAATATGTGTATCCCGATTGCAATCGGGACGTGGTTTATAAAACAAAAACTTGCTTAGTGGCATAATTGCGGAGAATTAAAATTTGATTTATTAGAAAATCAATACAGACCGTTTTTATCCACCAAATAAACCAGTGCAGCCATGGCTGCTGCCCCCATCTGCATTTCGCGTCGGTTTACCTGTTGCCATGTATCGTTGGCTGAATGGTGATAATCGAAATAGCGTTGCGATTCCGTAACCAAAGCTGCAAGTGCGCATCCTTTAACTTTCAGAAAGCTAATATCGACACCAGAACCCGATTTTTCGAATCGATGCAAACCATAGGGCTCAAATAGAGATGTCCAGCTCTGCATTTTTTTCACAAAAGCATCGGGTCCATCGAATGAAAAACCGGTAGGGTATGTAACTCCACGATCAGACTCCAGTGCAAAATAGTGTTGTTCGCCTTCCCTAACTGGATTATCGGCATATGCTCTGGCTCCCCGTTGTGCCATTTCTTCATCTAGAAACATTACTATTCTAATGGTATTCTCTGGTTTATATTTCAACGCAAAAAACAATCGCGCAACTTCGAGCGATTGAATACAACCGCCACCATCATCGTGAGCCCCCTGAGTATTATACCATGCATCTATATGACCACCAATAGTGATAATTCTATTCGGATATTTTGATCCTTTTATTTCACCAATAATATTGTATTGCTTTACTTCTGGATATTCCTTACATGCACAATGCAAAAATACTTTCACATGTGGATTTTCGGCATAGGCTTCTGCCAGCATATCACTATGAATGGCACTTATTCCAATACCCGGAATCTTCTTAGGTCCAGTTTTATAACGCATAATACCAGTATGTGGAAAAGTATCTTGTGCAAGAGTTAAAGAACGCACCAACACCGCTACTGCACCATATTTTGAAGCCTCTTCCGCGCCATACACTCGCATTCCTGCATTTTCTCCATACGAAGGGAAAGTGTAAATATTATGCTGATTCATATCAAAATCGAAAAACACAATTTTGCCTTCAATTTTCTCTCTACCCAGTGTTTGAAGCTCATCCATGGTTTTCACCACAATTATTTCAGCTTCAATTCCATCTTCGGGAGTAGCGACTGAACCACCAAGTGCATCGACAGCCAGATATTGTTTTTCCCCGTCACCAATGTCAAAATATGCAGTTTCCTCACCATTTTGCAACCATTTTCTAACCCAAACCGGTTGCTTATAAATTGTGTCGAAAGACATTGCCTTCATTTCTTTATACATAAAATCCTGTGCCACAGCACATTCATCTGTTCCTGCCAAACGACCAGGGGCAATAGTACACAATTGTATAAGTTGATTATAGGCGATATAACTATCCAGAGCCTCATCAAAAAGATTTCTGACAAAAAGAGAATCCTTATTATCCTGTGAAAAAACAGGCTGGAACAAGCCCAGTACAAAAATAATGACAAGAATATTTCGCATATAAATCGGGTCTGATGATATACAAAGTTAGCGATTTTTGATCGCACGTTTTAATTTATTATTTAATATTCGCTAAGAATGAGAGAAATAGCTTATAATTTTATAATTTTGCTGGATAAAACGCAAATTTATGAGACCAGTTATTTTAGTGGTATTATTTTTCCTGCTAACCATGCCCATATTGAGTTGGGGAATAAATTCAGATTCCTTAATTGAGCAAAGGACCGCTCAGGTACAGGCATTAAGGAATTACCAAAAAGCAATGCTCGACAGCAGTGCAGAGTCTTTACTTCCATTACTAAAAATGATGGATCAGGTAATTATTAGCGATGAAAATCTGCTGAATACGCTTGCCGACACATTAGAAGCAGAAAAGGATTCAGCAATGGTTCGTATGGAACAACTGCAAAGTGATTATGATGCTTCTTATAAAAAACTAACTGAGTTTGAAGAGTATAAACTCTACGCCATGATAGGCGGAGGTGGATTAATTCTCTTATTTTTGATTATCATAATAATTCAGGCTTCTTCTAAAGGAAAACTAAAAAAGAAGTTCAAAAAACTAAAACGTCAGGCTAGTGAAATGGAGGAAAAGGACGCAAAAATAGCAAGCCTTACCGAGAATCTGGAGATGATTAGAAAAGATCATCAATTGGCATCAAACAAAGCTGCTAAAGATTACGAAGATATCATTCAGAAAAAAGAGCAGGAAGTTCTTACACTAAAAAAAGATCTTAAAACAACTGCATCTACTACAGATGAAATACAAAAGCTTAAAGAAGATATTTCAAAAAAAGATAGAGAAGCAAATGAATTGAGAAACGAGATAGAGTCTATCAAGAAAACAAAAACAGCTGATAATACTGAAGTAGAACGTCTCAAAGAACAATTGAACAATATCAATGAAAATCACCTGGTTCAATTATCAGAAAAAGAGAAACTGCACAGCGAACTGCAAGAAGAGATGCAAAAAATTCGCCGAGAGAAAAATCAACTTGAGATAGAGATGATCCAATATCGCAACATTAGTCCCAGAGAAGACAATAATGAAGAATTGGAGAGACTTAAAAATGATGTAGAGCGCGCTGAAAAAGAGCTAAGCTCTGAAAGAGATCGTCTTACAGCAGATTTGGAAAATCTCAAAAGAGAAAATGAAGCCATTAGCAAAATGCTGCAGGAGGAAAAAGAAAAACAAACACTGCAAACAGAGAATCAGAAAGCCTATGATTTAGAAAATGCAGGCGAAATAGACAGCATGGATATGGAACAACTAAAGAAGGAACTTACTGAAGAGCGTAAATTCCGCGTTGAAATGCAAGGCTTACTTGAAGAAATATTAAAAAAGAAATAATATGAGCACCGAAGAGCAAAACAATGAGAATTTGCAGGATTCAGGCAACAGCATGGAAGTTGCCAGAAAACTGATTGAAGCGGTAAAAAAACAATTTGAAGAAGAAAATGCGAAAATTCTTGAATTCAAGAAAGAAATGTATCGCGAAAACGACTTCAAATTAAGCCGTTTTGCCTTTTACGATGGTCCAAATTACTATCTGGATCGCAAAGCCATGGTGTTTAATATTTTTATTGCACCCATTGGCGATACTGTTGAATATTACAAGCAGAAAATTGCTGAAAGTATTCCTGCAATAGCAGAAAGTGAAGCAGCGCTTATGGCAGATCTGTTTGCAGAAACACTACTTCATGTAATGAAAATGGATATTGATCTTTATATCAACCATTACAATATTCTCGATGATGGTGATGAATATATCATTGCCATGGAATACCTCGACGACAAGGTGGCTAAAGAAGCTGCATACTTGGTCAGCGACTGGTTTTATGCCATTAGCAAAGACGATGAGGACTTTGATTTCAATAAAAGTTGGCTGGCAGTACAAGCCATGTTTGACAAATCGCTTTTTGGAGGTCCAACAATTTATTCATTGTATGAAGCAGGATTAAAAAGAGATATTCCTATTATTTATCTTTTCGAGGAAAATCAGTTTCAATGGGGTTATGGTAAAAAGCAACTCCGTGGACGCTCAACCACATTCCATAACGATGGAATTAAAGACACTGAGATGACCACATTTAAGGACATGTGTGGCGACTTTTTGGATATGTGTGGATTTCCAACACCAAAAGGCTTTACAGTTTATACTGAAGAAGAAGCCGTTGAAGCAGCTGCAGAAATAGGATTTCCTTGTGTTGTAAAACCTGTAAACGGTCACAAAGGAGAAGGGGTAAGCACCCGAATTATGAGTGACCAAGAAGTTCGTCTTGCTTTTCGAAAAATTATTCAAATTGGTGAAAACAACGACGTTGCATTTCAGGGTATATTGGTACAAACAATGGTTTACGGAACCGACCACAGATTGCTTGCTGTAGGTGGAAAATTTGCTGCTGCATTGCAAAGAGTTCCGGCCTTTATTGAAGGCGATGGTGGGCATACTATCAAAGAATTGATTCAGATGGAAAATAGCAAGCTCATTCGTCTAGACAATGCGCGTAGTCCGCTTTGTAAAATTAATATTGACGATGACTTAATTGAATTTCTGAGTCAACAAAAAAAATCACTGACAGAAATTCCTGCTCAAGGCGAAGTAATTACATTGAGAAAAGTTGCCAATATTAGTGCTGGTGGCGTATCTTACAATGTTACTGAAAAAATACACCCAGAAAATATTAAACTTGTAGAAGATATAGCTTCATACCTTAGTGTTAGAAACCTGGGCATAGATGTTTTGGCTGCAGACATTAGTAAATCATGGAAAGAAGGCAATTTTGGTATCATTGAAATCAATGCAGGTCCCGGTGTTTTTATGCACCTTGCTCCAGCTTACGGTGGTTCTATTGATGTGCCTGCCATGATTATCATGTCGCATTTTAAGGATGCCCAAAATGCACGCATTCCTATTATTGCAACAAATGGTCTCTCCAAAAATGTTACCGATTTTCTCAACGCAAAAATTCACGAGATAGACCCTCATGCAAGCTTTGGGTATTTGACTGACGAAGGTGTTATTTTTGATGGTGTACCATTCCACAATAATCCCGATCACATTCAAAACGAAAAAATCATTCTTCGCAAACCACAAGTCAGTATAGCCCTATTTACAGAAACATCTGACAGCATTTTCGATTATGGTCTGCTATTCAGAGGAGCTGATTTAATTATTCTCGATGAGGCCACAGCAGCCGAAGAATATGTACTTAGCGATCAATTATTGCCAAATTCTCCAATGATTGAAATAAAAGAAAGCCATATTGAACTTATCGTCAACAATGAAGTTCAAGAAAGTGCACAATTTGCAAATGATGAAGAAAAAGATCAACTGATTAAGCAATATTGTGAGCGTCACCTAGCCGATATTATGCATAGATATGGTGATGTGGAAAAACTACATGCATATTAAGAAATATGCTGCTTGAAAGCGGCAATGTCTTTTTCAAATTCCGGGTATGATTTTTTAACACAACTCATATCCGGAATTTTTATTTGAGGAAACCTTACCGACAATATTCCAAAAGCCATGGCCATTCTATGATCGTTGCCATGATCGATAATAGTCTCCTCTTCGGAAATTTTTTGATCCCCAGACAGAAAAAATGTACCCGATTCATCAATCGAACATTGAACGTTCATATTGCTTAAATTCTTAATCGCCAAAGCAATACGATTTGACTCTTTATACACCAGATGAGAAATGCCGCAGAATTTCACTTCCTGTCCTAAGCCTACGCATGCCAAAAGAAGTGGAAGAAATAAATCAGGACAATGTTTCATATCAAACTGCAATGTTTTTTTCTGAATCGGTCTTCCACTTACAACAAGAGATTCATGTTGAATTTGAGAGATGATACCCATCTCGCCAAAATAATCATTGGCCTTGCTATCGGGTTGCAATGACTCGGCGAATAATTCAGGGAAAATAAATTTTTGCCCTTGAAAAAGCACAGCAAGTTCAAACCAAAATGCTGCTGAACTCCAGTCTTTTTCAGATCTAATTACTACCGGAATTTCAAAAATCCCTTCTTTGTATTTTAATTTTTTACCAATACGTTCAAATTCAACTCCAAAATCGCGTAATACATGTGTGGTCATAGACACATAAGGAAACGAGACTTTATGCAAAGGCAAAATGAATTGAGGAGCTGACTTCATCAAAGGAGCAATAAGCATTAAAGCCGATAAATACTGACTGCTAATAGAAATATCTACCTCTATTTCACCCCCAGTTAATTCTGATCCACTTATAATACATGAATTTGGAGTTAGCTGAATATCTGCACCTTGAGCCCGAAGAATATCTGCAAGCAAATTGTGCGGTCTTTTCATCAATTGTTCAGAAGCTTCAATTGTCCATTGACCTTTTTTTGCTGACAATAGTGCCATCATAAAGCGAAAGCCCGCTGCTCCATTATGAGCCTGAAAAGTAGTTTTACCACTTTTATAATCAACCAACATTTGATAAAGATGAGCAGAATCGTCGGCAGAACTTAAAGGAACCAATTGCAAATCACCTTCGGCAAGCGCCATGCAAATAAGCATTCGATTGCAAATGCTTTTCGACAATGGCAAATCCACTATAAAGGAAGATTGTCTATGTAATTCTTGGTAAGCTCTGTGACCCATTGAACAAAGGCTCATTCAAGTTATTTTAATAAAGAAAGAGCCTTTTCAATACGATCGAGCGCTTCTTTGATCTGTTCCATAGATGTTGCATAAGAAAAACGTATGCAATCGGAATTACCAAAAGCAGATCCTGGCACAAGAGCAACATTTGCTTTATTGAGAATATACAGACAAAGATCGTTATCGTTATTGATTTGTATTTCTCCGTCGCTTTTACCAAATAATGCCGCAATATTCGGAAAAACATAAAATGCTCCATCAGGATTATTAGGAATCATGCCTGGGATATCTGCAATACGTTTTACAACATAATCTCTTCTTTCATTAAAGGCTGATTTCATATTCTGAAAATCAACACAAGAAGCAGGCTCTGCTTTCAAAGCAGTAACTGCTGCAATTTGAGCTATAGCATTTGCGCCAGAGGTAACCTGACCTTGCACCTTTTCAATTGCCTTTGCAATTTCAACAGAAGAAGCACTATATCCCAATCGCCAACCAGGCATAGCAAAAGCTTTTGATAAACCATTGATGGTAATTACACGTTCTTTTATCTCTTCAAAAATGCCAATACTTGCTGTTTTACCCGCAAAATTAATCAGCTCATAAATTTCATCTGAGATTATACTGATATTCGGATATTTTGCAAACAACTCAGCAATAGCCTTCAACTCTTCTTTTGAATATACTGTACCTGAAGGATTATTTGGAGAACTGAAAATAAAGGCTTTTGTTTTTGGAGTTATAGCGGCCTCAATTTGCTCGGGACTAGCCTTAAACTCCTTATCAATAGTAGTTTCCACATATACCGGAACACCTTCAGCCAACTTAATCAGCTCGGTATAACTCACCCAATATGGCGCAGGAACCACAACTTCATCTCCAGGATTTAAGATAGCAAGAAATACATTTGCAATTGCTTGCTTTGCCCCTGTAGAAACCACAATTTGGTTGGCATCATAATGTAAATCATTATCCCTGAGCAGTTTTGCTGAAACAGCCTCTCTCAACTGAGGATATCCTGCAACCGGAGGATATTGAGAAAAATTATCATCCACAGCCTTTTTTGCAGCTACTTTGATAAAATCAGGCACATTGAAATCTGGCTGGCCAATGCTTAAGTTGATTACATCAAAACCTTTTGCCTGTAATTCTCTACTCTTTTTTGTCATGGCCAATGTTGCAGACTCTGACATTTTAAAAATTCTTTCTGATAAAATATTGTTTTCCACGGCATT
>JAFGWG010000116.1 GCA_016937255.1 Bacteroidales bacterium | reverse complement strand
TGTGGCGGGATTTCCGCTGCGCTTCAACTTAGCACTAAACTTATAACGAGTATCATACGTGCTATTTTGTTGGTTTACAAAGATTTCACCGAAGGGTAGATACTGCACCCCGATAGCGATCGGGAGCTGTTCGGCGTAACCGATTGCGTTTGTGTTTTGGGATGCGTTGGAGTAATGAGGATGGCGTTTAACATTAAATTGTGTTAAATTGCGAGTAGCGTGGGTGTGGCGGAGAGAAAGGGGTTGTGGTTTAACATAACATTCTGTTAAATCACACCCACAACCAAACCCATAAATACTATTCGCACTCATTTTCAAAATTTCTTACGCTAATGTACAATTTTTTCGCATTGCTCCCATGTTTTTGTCACAAAATTTGCGCTCGTGTCTCGCCGGCAAATTTATGCGCCAAAAAAAACTGTAAGAGAGTCTGTTTTTGATTCCTTCGCCGACGAAAATCTAATTTTCCTTGCTGTCGTCCGCCACACCTCAGCCCCGCCGACGAAATTTTAATCAAATTTGCAGTATAAAAACCTGTCAGGTTTTTATTGCAGTGTGCCACAAATAGAACCTGACAGGTTTTGTGGCAGAAAAACGAGCCACAGAGCCAAAATAGCAGCAGGGAAATGCCTCAAAATCGTGCTTCAAAACCGTGCCCGCCGCTTGCAAATGCTTATAAATGGCCGACGGGCGCGGGGTGGGAAAACCGCTCTTACGAACGGCTTGTAATATCTTTTTATTGGCTTTGCTGTTTTTTACCACACGTTACGCTTTGTTTCCCGATACCTATCGGGACGTGCGGCAGTGGGAAACCGATGTTTTGAATGGATTGTATTCGTTTTATTTGGTCTTGTGGTTTTTTACCACTTGATACGCTGAGTTAATCGTATGGGCAGCGGGGGGCTAATCATGAGATATATGTTGAAAGAATTTCTTTCATCGACGAGATTGGGAGGCAAACTTGTAAAGAATTTTATATGAGCGTTTTACTTTGATAATCAGGGGTTTTTACTCATGTTATTGCCCCCTATTCTGTTGTACATTGCACTACGATGCATCAAACTCACTAACCATGAGAATATTTACTATTCTTTATATTGCCCTTTTCTTTTTCTATTGTCCTGTTTCAGGGCAGTATGTCATTGATTTTGATGATTGCCAGACATTTCAAACCACATGTGGCTCTGTAGGTTCTTCTCAATGGATTGTAAAAAATGAACGATGTTCTCTTATTATTCCCGATCTGGTAATGCAGGATCTTAGCGGAAACTATGTAGTGCCTTTTACCTTTACCATTAATCAAAGTGGGAATTTGGAATTTGAAGACTCTTTGGCTTTGTTTCATCAGGTAAACAGTGGGCCGTGGGGCATTGATACTGTAATTCACGGCAATGGAATTACCAGCGTGAGAGAAATTACCGACTCGTTTTTTTTGGCTTTTCACGATACAGTAAGGTTTATTCTGCAACTAGAAACAGATAATGTTAGCGAGTTCTGGTCAATTAAATCGGGTGATATCGCCATTGAAAATGCGGAGCCTGTACTTTTTCTTCCTGTAGAGCTAATTTCTTTCGATGCGCAATATTTCAAAGAGGAAAATGAGGTTCAGATTGATTGGACTACTGCAAGTGAAACCAATAGTAGCCATTTTGTACTATCACGTTCTCTCGATGTAGAGAATTTTGAAGATATTGCTTGGCTTCCGGCTGCAGGAAACAGTGCTCAAATGCTTTTTTATCAAATTACAGATCATGATATTCCCGAAACACCTATTTTATTTTATTCCTTGCGGCAATATGATTTAGACGGGGCTTTGGCTTTGAATGAGATAATTTCTGTTGAGATTCATTCTTCAGCCAATCAATTGATGGTGTATTCAGATAATAATCAGTTCATGTTAATTTTAGATAATTATGATGGTGGTGTAGTAATTATTGAGGTTCTTAGTATTCAGGGTCAGTGTATTTCCCGACAAGAAGTACCTCCTCTTACTAATATATTTATGTTGAATACGTCAATGTTAAAAGATGGTAGTATTTACTTCATTTCATGTTTAAGCAATTCCGGTCGGGAAAGCAAAAAGATTGTTTTTTAATGATTTTTATATCATTTATGCAATGTAAAATTCTTTTCATGACATGTTTTTGATAAGTTTTCTTTACCAAATAACCTAAAAAACAGGCAGTTTGCTCAATATTAATTTTTGTTTCATTAATAATGTATATCTTTATAGAAATTAATTATTACAAGATGAAAAAGCTTTTTATTCTTGGTCTTCTGGTTTTTGGGCTTGTTTTATATAGCAGTGCGCAATCTGTTGGGGTTGGAAGCACCGCTTTTACTCCACAAAGCACACTGCATGTGTATAATGCTGCCGGTGGTAACCTGTTTCAACTGAGTAGTTCAACTGCTGCAGCAACAGGGTTTCAGATTAATATGAACTCTGGTGTGAATTTTAGCCTGATTAACAGGCAGAACGGGTATATGTCGTTTTATACCAATAATACTGAATACATGCGTTTGATAAATACCGGTTATCTTGGTATTGGAAATACAGCCCCTTATTACCTTGTGCACATTAGGCAAACTGGATCCACTCCTATTACTCTTCTAAATATTCATGTTAGTGGAACTACTACAAACCAGGCAGGTATTATACGTTTTACCAATACTACAAATAATGACGGGACAGATCAATATTCATCATATATTGCGGGTATCAGAACTTCTGCCGGAGGTACGCAGGCATTAGCCTTTGGTACAAGTCCCACTAATGCTGCTCCTGTTGAAAGAATGCGTATTGATGGCAATGGAAATGTTGGTATTGGAACCACGACCCCATCTTATAAATTGCATGTCATCGGGCGATTGAAAACAGATGGTATTAACGAAACTTCAGACCGTCGATTGAAGAAAAATATTGAACCTATAACAGGCTCGCTCGATAAAATTCAACAATTGCAGGGGGTTACGTATGAATGGAAGGACCCAGAAAGGGAAGCTGGTACACAGCTTGGTCTTATCGCTCAGGATGTGGAAGAAGTAATTCCTTATATCGTAAATACAGATAATGAGGGCTATAAATCGCTTCAGTATTCAGTAATTGTTGCACTTCTTATTGAAGGTGTGAAAGATCAACAGTCTGAAATTGAAGAGTTGAAGTATCAAATGTCGGAAATGCAAAAACAGATTGATGCATTAAAAACTTTGGTGTCAACCTCTATTGATACTGAAGAGGATACAGGTAGTTCAGACTAAGCATTGAAAACTAAAGTTTTATGAAAAAGCTAATACATTTTCTTTGCCTATGGGTTTTTGCCTTTTCTACGTATGCTGCTGACGTAGAACCGGATATTATTCCAGGTAGCGATGCAGTTTTTGTTCGAAACGACGGGCAAATTATTGATATGGATGGGCAGGTTAGAAATGAGTTTCTGTATTATCTTCCCGGCTCAGATATCGATATTTATTTTCGCAAAAACGGATTAACATATATCATTAAGGAATCTGAATATCCTTATTCTATGCTGAATGCTTTGCCAGAAGCTATTGAAGATTCTATCAAGAAATTCGAATCAGGAAATATCTATTTCTATCGCTTTGATATGGACTTTGTAGGAGCTAATGAAACTGTTGAAATTGAAGGTCGCGGTGGAGATGGCTTTTATAATAATTATTATCTGGCTCATTGCCCGGATGGGATATTGAATGTTCCTTTATTCAATGAAATTAGATATAATGATGTGTATCAGGGGGTAGATATAAGTTTTTATTTGAAGAATGGACAACTGAAATATGATATTATTGTTGATGAAGGTGCTGATTTATCTGCTGTGAAATTTTATTTTAATGGTCCGGAAAATGTATTTCTTAAAGATAAAAAACTTCATGTTCAATTGCCGAAGGGCGATTGGATTGAAACTTTGCCCGAGAGCTATTATTTAGATGGAGAAAATAAGATAGCGACTGACGTTTCTTATGTTTTAAAAGACAATATACTTTCGTTTAAGGTGGAAAATGACGAAACCGGAACTCTTTATATTGATCCTGTAATTACTTGGACTACTTATTATGACGATTGCTTTTGGAATGGTAGTGGTAGTAATTTAGATATTAAAGGCAATCAATTTGTAATTGTTTCTTATGGTTTTTCTGCTTTATTTCCCTTATTGAATCCTGGTGGTGGTGCATATTATCAAAGTGCTGTTGCAGGGTCAGGCGACTACCGCATATTGAAGTTTGATGCCAATGGCGTTCGCATTTGGGCAACTTATTATGGTGGCACAGGATACGATCATTCTCCGGATGTGTCCATAGATCATAATGGAAATATTTATGTTTGTGGTCATACCGAAAGTACAAATATTCCGGTCTCTTCCGCCGGTGGTTATTACGATGCCAGTTATACTGCAGGTACATACAGTGGTGGCACAGTAATTCTTCGTTTTAATTCTTCTGGTGTAAGAACGTGGGGCACGCATTACGATTATGTGCATTATCCTATGATAACGGTCGATTATAGTAATAGTATTTATGTTGTTGGAAGATCTGAATATGATAACCCTCCGGTTCAGTTTTTATCAGGAGCATATAATCAGTCAACTGTTGCAAATAGTGCAAGTGGAACTTCAAAATCTGATGATATTTTTATTATTAAATTCAATTCCTCAACTGGTCGATTATGGGCAACCAATCTTGGGGGATCATCGGATGAATTTGCTCAGGACTTAGTGGTAAGTCCCGATAATTATTTGAATATTGTTGGGTATGGAGATAATTATTCCGGTACCGGTATAATTACCAGAAATCCGGGTGGTGGAGCGCATTACGATAATACATTGGGTATTGGAACCGGTGGTACTTCTACCGATAGAGATGATGCGTTGATTTATCGTTTTACTCCGGGTGGTTTTATGTTTTGGGGTACTGCTTTTAGTGGAACTCTTGCTGAAAATATGCAACAGGCGGCTATTACCGCTGATGCATCCAATAATATTTATATCTACGGCGAAACCCGTAGTACAAATCTTCCTGTTTTGAATCCCGGCGGTGGTGCATATTACGATGGTACATTTAATGCCAGTAGTTCAGGGTTTAACCCTTTTCTTGCCCGCTTTTCATCTGGTGGAGTGCGAAACTGGTGTACATATTTTGGAACGAATGGATTAGGATTTGGAATGAATTTTAGTAACTCACTCAATGTTAATGATGATGGGAATTTGGTTGCTGTAATCACCGATAATGGTGGTGTTGGAGGTTGTCATCCGCAAGTATCTCGAACCGGAGATTATAATGCTCCATCCTTGGTTTATATGTGTGTATATATAGCAGAATTTGATGCAAACCTGAGTTTAGATTGGGCAACGTATTATGGAGGGACTAAAAACAGACATACGCTTGGCGATGCCGGAGTTTCGCAAGATGGTTGCGGATATCAGCTTTTTATGACTTCCAATTGGGAAATGTATGATGCAGCAGCTACAGATCCGCCATGGGAAAAACCAATAGCATCTTCTTATCAGGATCAAACCTGGTTAACTACCGGAAACAGATCAGGATTAATTACCCGATTTTCATATAGACCTGTTGATCCGGGACCCATTACCGGAGAGTCTAATCTTTGTGCTGGACAGAGTGGGGAAGTGTATTCTGTACCTAATATTCCCGGCGTAACTTTTACATGGACTGTTCCATCCGGATCTTCTATTGTATCCGGACAGGGAACAAATAGCATTGTTGTGAATTTTGGCACAACAAACGGTCAAATCTGTGTAACTGCCACCGGTGGTTGCGTAAATGCGGGTCCGGTATGTTTTACCATCGCATTTCCGATTCCGGGAGGTACTGGTTTATGGACCTGGCTTGGTGGTGTTTCAACCAATTGGTTCGACCCATGTAATTGGGATAAAAAAACAGTACCAACTATAACGGCAGATGTACTTATTCCGGGTGGAACACCAAATGAACCTCTTATTAATGGCGCCGGCGGAGAATGCAAAAGCATAGAAATTGTGTCAACCAATGGTGCAGAACTGACCATTAATGTTACTGGTGGCGGAAATCTTGAGGTAGCTGATTAATTTGCCGAAAATGATTCGTTGATTTTTTGTTTAGTATTGGTTAATACATTCATCGTAATAGCTATGCTATGAAAAGATATTACTGTATTACATCTTTGTATGTTATTATTAATTTTTAACTTGGTGTAATAAATATTTAGTCTAAAATATTGTTTTATATGATGAAAACTTCATATCTTTATACAATCAAAAATTGTGTGTTATGAGGATTATTGTATTTATTTTAGGGGTCTTAAGCTTTTCTATTGCTTTTTCGCAAAATGTTGGAATCAGTAATGGGGTAATTACCCCTGATGTTTCAGCTGGATTAGAGGTTAGGTATACCGATAAGGGCGTATTGATGCCAAGAGTGGCATTGACCTCGGTAAATGATGCGGCAACGATACCAACGCCTGCAAATTCTTTGTTTGTTTACAATACAGGTGCTGGCGGATTAGTCCCGGCGGGCTATTATTATAATGAAGGTACTACCGTTGCCCCGAAATGGGTAAGAGTTGCCAATGGTACTTCACTTGATGATGCATGGCAATTATTAGGTAATGCCGGAACAAACCCTGCAAACAATTTTTTGGGAACTACTGATGCTCAGGATTTGGTGTTTAGAACCAGTAATATAGAGAGAATACGTGTAGTAACCAATGGCCGTGTAGGGATTGGTACTCCGACGCCTTCACAGTTTGTTACAATAATTAATAGTACTCCATTTTCTCTTGGTGGTAGTATTGCTGGAGTCGATAATTTGTATCTGGAGGATCACAGCATGGGCGCTGGAGATGGTAATATTGGAGGTTCTATTTCTTTTTCTGGTCCGTATAATGGTGGAGGCGGAGCCCAAAGAAGACATATTGCTATTGCAGGTGTACAGGAAACAACAGAAAGTGATTATATAGGTATGGCTTTCTATACTCATAATTCCACAGTGAGTACTGGAAATATGCAGGAGTCAATGCGACTATCATATCGAGGTTGGTTGGGAGTAGGTACTCCTTCACCTGGTGGTAAACTTGAGGTTAATATGGCCAATAATGACAATTTTTTCCAAGTTAGAGATGATAATAATATTGGAGTGGAAATGAGATCGGGAACAAGTGCAGGTACACCCTACTTCGACTTTTCAAATGATGCTACTTCCGATTATGATGCGCGTTTACGACTCACAGGTGATGATTACCTTGCTATTGAAGGTTCAAGACTGGGAATTGGCACCACAACTCCTACTGAAATGTTACAGGTGGCAGGTAATGCCAACGCAACAGGCTACATTACCGCAGGAACTGCCTCAACTGGTTCAATAACTCGATATGGTTCACAAACTATTAAGTGGGAAGGTGGTGTTTCAGTTCATGGTACAACTACTACTTACAGTATTGGCACTTTTGTTATTCCGAATAATATTCCTGCCGGCACAACTATTTACATCGATAGAATCGTTTGGGAAACCGATGGATATCATACTGATGGTAATGAAAATTACTCAATTTATGTTAATATTGGTGCTTCAGGATATTATGGTTGGCCGGCCAATGCAGGTAATGGGGCTATGTTTATCGATTGGCATTATGATAGCGGCCCGGGATCTTATACCAGTTTTACGACCAACCAAACAGTAAGAATGAGGTTGTATGACGATGATCCATGGCTTGGGGGCTCCGATGATTTAAGGGTCTTCGTTATGCATGCAACTTTCTATTATCATTACACTTCTCCATTGCAATCTGGCGATATTGCCGCTTCAGGTCGAATATATGCCAATAATAATGAAGCAGTGGGCGACCTTGCCGAACATTTTGAGTATTCCGGTCCGGTTCAACCCGGTTTTGTGGTTTCTTATGTGCCCGGAACCGATAACGAATATGTGTTGTGCGAAGAGCCATATTCCAATCATATCACCGGAGTTATCTCCGAAAATCCTTCAGTAGTATTGAATTCACCTAAACAAGGTCCGCCACTTGCTTTGGCAGGCAGGGTTAATGTAAAACTGATTGATTCAGATGAACTAATAAAAGGAGGCGACTTTATTACCAGCTCTGCAGTGGCAGGTTATGGTATGAAAGCAACTCAACCCGGTCCGGTAATAGGATATGCTGTAAAAAACCAAAAGCCCGGAGAGGATTTTGTAGAGATTTTACTTCAGCCCGGTAAGTTTTATGTTCCGCCTAAATACATGGATTTCGACGATAGACCCGATGCAAATGATGAAAAGGTAAACGAAAACTATCGCGAACCTGGTGGTGGTGCAAAACAAATCGGAAAAACGAAGAATTAATGAAGATGAAAAAAACTAGGCTTTTTTATTTCTTTTTTCTCATATTTTCAAGCTCTGTTTTCTTGTTCTCCTGCGCAGGAATGTTCGGCGAAGAATTTGCCCGTATTCCTATCGATAAAATTAGTGGCGATGGTCAATTGAATGTTGAATCTAAAACGCTTAATCTAAAAGCCGGAGAAGAATTGTCGTTATGGACAGACTTGGATATTGAGTATTCGGGATCACTCGAGCTTGAGTATCAGATTGTTGTTGTAATAGACAAGGAAGATACTTTAGATCTGATACGCTTTGATGCTTTTAAAAATGATGCAAGTTTTAATAAAAGAACGGTAACTATTAATAATAAAACAACATACAGTGTTATGGGACGCCTTGGACCTTTTCAAGTAGAAAAAGACGGCTCATATGAGTTTAATGTTGCCATTTTTTCCAATCAGAATGCAAACGATTTTTCTTTTAATAAAGGTGATTTGGTATTTAGGAAGTAAGATTGAAAAAGTAAAAAGCTAAAAGTAAAAAGCAAGTGTGAAGTGAAAACACTTTTAACTTTTCTACTTTTTTCCTTTTTCAATTATACTTTCGATAGAAACTCCATCGTATCCACATTATCAGCATAGTCATCAATGCGTGGTTTTTGGGTCATGCCGAAAGCGGTTTCGCCTACGTCTGGGTTTTTTCTTACAACGCATTGCAAGGAGTCTCTTATGCTTAAAATATACTTATTGGCTTCTTCCAAACTCTCGTATTCCGAAAAGTGTAAAACAGCAGGCGGTGAGGCAGGGGATTTGCTTTCTCTGAGTAAAACAGTGCCTCCATCAATGAGCTTCTCATCCATTAGTGAAAAATACGCAGTATAATACGTCATATTATTGGCGTAGGCATTGTGAAATAGTATGCTCCGATCTTTGTTAATAATATCTAATAGCGGTTTCCACTGGTAACCTTTTGGAATCATGAGCAAACTTACATTGCGACATCCAAGTCCGAAATAGCGAAAAATATCTTCATTCAGGTTCACCAAATCTTCTTCACTTTCGCTGCCATCGAGAATGGCAAGACTATTTCTGTTATGTCTTATGATATTTGGCTTGTCTGAAAAATACTTCTTAAAATACCGTTCACTATTATTACTTCCCGTGGCAATAACAGCGTCGAATTCTTTTAATATCTCATCTTCAAAACTGAATCTATTCTCAAATTCGGGGATATATTTAACCAAAGTCTTACAGAGAAAGGGAATCAGTATTTTGTCATCCGACGACATTTTTATCCGAGCATTATGTCCACTCAGTAAAGTGCATAAAACATCATGAAAGCCTACCGCAGGAATATTCCCGGCAAGAATAAGTGCAATATTCTTCCCTCCAGATCCAAATTTGTATTTACTCAGCCAGTTTTCAATTTTTTCAGCTGACATCGATTCAGCTATATTTTCAAGAGCATAAACAATGTTTTCAGGGCTAAACCATTTATTGTGAATATGTGCATTATGAATAATTCCTTCCGGATTTTCTTTGTGAAAGGATTGAACCGATTCTTTAATTTCTGCTGCAAATTTTTCCAATTGAGCAGATTTTTCTCTGATGTTCATGTCTCTTATTTTTTGTCTTCCAGCATTGGAACAAAACGGAACTGCCCGTGCTCTTTTTCTGTAAATACTCCATTCGAATCTTTATGGATGCTTTTCATAACCTGAACTCCATTGGAATCACCAACAGGAATGATTAAAATGCCGTCGGTGGCAAGTTGAGCAAGTAAATCGTGGGGAACCTCGGGGGCTGCTGCGGTAACAATGATGCGATCGAACGGAGCAAGTCGGGGAAGACCTTTATAACCGTCACCATAATAAAGTTTGGGTTTATAGCCGAGTAGAGGTAAAAATTCTTTTGCCTTTTCGTAAAGTATTTTTACACGTTCTATGGAATACACTTTAGCGCCCATCTCCATAAGAACAATGGCTTGGTATCCCGATCCTGTACCAATTTCAAGAACTTTGTGGCCTGCTTTAATTTGAAGCAGCTGACTTTGAAATGCTACAGTATAGGGCTGGCTAATGGTTTGTCCTTCACCAATGGGAAATGGTTTGTCGGAATAGGCAAATTCAAGAAAACTGCTATCGAGAAAATAGTGACGTGGTATTTTTGCAATGGCATCAAGCACTCGTTTATCACTAATGCCTTTCTGGCTAATATCTTGGACAAGCTTTTTTCGCAAGCCTTGCGCTCGGTATGAATCTTCCAGTAAAAGTCCTTTGTATCGTATCACCTTAATGCTGTTAACAGTATGTTTTTCAAAAAAATCTCTGCGAAGTTAGTAATTTGATACCGTATTAATATACTTTTGCAGTAAATAATCAAAAAACTGAGCATGGATAAACTGAAAATCGGCGTTTTGGGTGCAGGACATCTTGGGAAAATTCATCTTAAATGTCTAAAGGAGCTTGAGCAATTTGAATTGCTTGGATTTTATGATATTGATAAAATACGTGCCAGAGAGGTTGAAGAAGAACTGGGCGTGAAATATTATTCTTCTCGCAATGAACTCATGGACGAAGCCGATGCAATAGATATTGTTACTCCAACTATTGCTCATTTCGACTCTGCATCTATGGCGATGAAAAAATTTAAGCACGTTTTTATTGAGAAACCTATTGTAACTACGGTTGCTGAAGCGAAATCATTGCTTAATATTAGTCGTGAAGCCAATGTGAAAATTCAGGTAGGCCATGTTGAGCGTTTTAATCCGGCGTTTCTTGCTGCTCAGCCATTTATTAAAAAACCTGTTTTCATTGAAACTCATCGTTTGGCCCAGTTTAATCCTCGCGGTACAGATGTGCCTGTTGTTCTCGATTTAATGATACACGATATCGATATTATCTTGAGTGTTGTTGATGCCAATGTTCGTCGAGTAAGTGCCAGTGGCGTGCCTGTAATTAGCAGTACACCCGATATTGCCAATGCCAGAATTGAATTCGATAATGGTGCAGTTGCAAACCTAACGGCCAGCAGAATATCTATGAAAAATATGCGTAAATCTCGCTTTTTCCAGCGTGATGCCTATATTTCTGTTGATTTTTTGGAGAAGAAAACAGAGATTATTCGCATGGAGGAAGTGATGGACGAAAAAAATCTCCCTCCATTTGCCATGGTAATTGATCCCTGTGATGGGCAAAGTAAAAAGCAAATCCATATCGAAAATCCTGAAGTGAAACCAGTCAATGCTATAAAAATGGAGCTAGAGCGTTTTCATGAGTCCATTATAAATAATGAGCCCACACCCGTTGGAATCCTTGATGGATATTCTGCTTTGGAAGTAGCTTACCGTGTTATGGATCAGATTAATGAGAATCTTTATCATTTATCCTGATTTTTTTAATAAAATTCATACTAAACTTTTCACTGCTCCGTTATCAAAGCAATCAACCACCATGAGATACACCTTACTATCTGCAATTATTCTGCTGCTATTCAGTACATCATGCGACTGGATTAACCCTTCGGAGGAAATACCTTCTTATGTGCAAATTGACTCTATCGCCTTTTCAGTAATTGGCTCACAGGGCTCTGCCGATCAAAATCTTGTTGATGCATGGGTCTATATCGATGGTGAAAATGCAGGTGTTTATGAATTACCATGTACTTTCCCAGTTTTGAAAAGTGGTAATGTTGATATTCAAATTTTTCCTGGAATCAAATTGAATGGTATTTCTGCTACCAGAGGTATTTATCCTTTTGTAAACAGCTATTCAATTTCAGCAACACTTCAGCAAGATAGTGTTTTGCATGTTCAACCTACAAGTACTTATGCCAGTAATCTTGAATTTGAAATAATTGAAGACTTTGAGAGCGGCGGTTTGCTGTTTTCCGGATCTACCCTGAGCGATACTAGTATTGATAGAACAAATGACCCTCTTGATGTTTTTGAAGGTTCATATAGTGGAATTATTGAGTTGGATGAAACCAGACCGTTGGCAGACATTAAGTCAATAGATGCATTTGCTTTGCCTCAGGGTGGTGCTTATAATTTCATTGAGTTGAACTTTAAAACGGATGTGGAAACAGCAGTAGGTGTAATTGCGAATGTGGGATCGCAATCAATTTACCATGCAGTAATGGTGCTCAACCCAACCGATGTATGGAAGAAAATATATATAAATATCTCTCCTGTAGTAAACAGAGAGTCGCAAGCCTCTAGCTTCTTTATTTTCTTTAGGGCTGAATTACCCGATGATGCAACCACTGCCACCGTGTATTTAGACAATATAAAACTGATTCACGCTGAATGAGACTCAATCGTAAACTACATACTTTTCGTTATGTGTTGCTGGATTATGTTGCAGCATCTTTGGCTTGGGCATTATTGTTTACCTTTAGAAAATACTCTTCGCTTATTGATGGAAAAGCACTGTGGCAGGATGTTATCAGTGATCCGAATTTTTATTACGGGCTAATCTTTATTCCTCTTTCATGGTTGCTTTTTTATATGATTCTAGGTTTTTATCGTAAAATCTATCGTCGTTCACGGCTTAAAGAGCTCAGCCAAACCTTTACCCAGTCTCTTATAGGTGTTACTATCATTTTCTTCGTTCTTATTCTTGATGATGAAGTGGCTTCGTATGTGTATTATTATAAAAGTTACCTGTTCCTCCTCTTTTCTCATCTGATTTTGACGTATTTTGGTCGATTTTTAATTACAACTAATACGGCTCGAAAAATTCATAGCGGAAAACTGGGATTCAATACTGTTATTGTTGGAAATAATGGAAATGCATTGCGAATATTTAAAGATATATCTGAACAGGAACAAAGTGCCGGGAATATTTTTGTGGGTTATATTCGCGTGCTGGCAAAACATAGTGATACATTGGAGAAATTTCTTCCATGCTTGGGTGAACTCAATGACCTTGAAACGATAGTTCAGGAAAAACTGATTGAGGAGTTAATCATAGCTATTGAGCCTTCAGAACATGAAATTATTGCCAATATTCTAACTCAGGTGGAGCATGTTCCGGTGGATATCAAAATTCTTCCTGATAATAAAGACTTGCTTTCTGGAGCAGTAAAAATGAGTTCTATTTTTCATACACCGCTGATTCATGTTTCTATGGAGCTTTTACCCCAATGGCAATATGTGGCTAAGCGATTGATAGATGTTTTTGCTTCTATAATTATTATGCTCATTCTTTCACCTGTGTATATTTTTACGGCTTTGATGGTTCGCTTTTCATCCAAAGGTCGCATTATTTATAGTCAAGAGAGAGTTGGTTTGAATGGAAAACCTTTTGTGATGCACAAGTTTCGTTCAATGGTGGTCAACGCTGAACAGAATGGACCAGCATTAAGCAATAAAGAAGATCCGCGCATTACCAAATGGGGGAAAGTGATGCGCAAATACCGCCTCGATGAGTTGCCACAGTTTTATAACGTGCTGATTGGTAATATGTCGTTGGTGGGACCTCGTCCGGAAAGAATGTATTTTATAGAGCAGATATTGGAACGCGCACCGTATTATAAACTTCTGCATAAAGTAAAACCCGGTATCACAAGCTGGGGACAAGTCAAATATGGGTACGCCGAAAATGTAGATGAAATGGTAGATCGATTGAAATACGATATTCTTTATATTGAAAATATGTCTCTCGCTATGGATTTCAAAATTCTTATTTATACCGTACTTATTGTATTTCAGGGTAGGGGAAAATGAGCAATAATGCAGTGCTTATTCAATTCCACTTTCTTTGCTTAAAATAGTTGCTTCCTAATTCGATTAGAGAAGCAATCGTTGGTTGAGATAACTGTTATATAATCAAGTGTTCCGGTAATATTAACGACTAATGATACCTTTTATCAAAAAGACGTCGAAGTTTGCATAAAAAGTGATCTATTATTTGGCTGAGGTGTGTACGCCTTTGATATATCAAACAAAATATCATGAAAAAACCCGAAGTCGTCGGGATAAACAACTTCGGGCAACACGAACAAAGCACCTGAATATATAGGGTTACGGGATTTGATTAGGTGTTAAAGATACAATAGGCGATAGTGATTTTCTATGTCTTTTCAGTTTTGGGCGGTTTTTGTTCAGTTTTCGGCGATTTTCTATCAGTCTGGCACATTATTTTTAATATCTTTGGTGTTATAAAAACTGCTAATCATGAAAATAATGCGTC
Source organism: Bacteroidales bacterium (assembly GCA_016937255.1). Lineage (GTDB taxonomy): Bacteria > Bacteroidota > Bacteroidia > Bacteroidales > DTU049 > BM518. The sequence goes on along the minus strand of JAFGWG010000116.1, from coordinate 1,624 downwards.
ATTTACTCACTTTCTTGTTTGTTCTGAGTTTCACTTTTCAAATTCAGGCTCAGAAAGAAATTACCCTAGCTGATATTTGGGCTACCTATAAATTCTACCCGTCCTTTATTGCCGATATTCAAAGTTTGCCATCAGGTGATACTTACAGTGTTCTTGAGGGAAATAAAATTGTAGAATATCAATATAAAAATGGTAGTGAAGTTGGAGCCCTTCTGAATGGAGCTGAACTGGAATATAACGATAATTCTATTGATATTCAGGAATATGCCTTCAGTCCTGATATGAAATTCGCCGTACTGGGTTCAAATATTGAATCTATTTATCGCCATAGTGTAAAAGGTGATTATTATGTGGTGAAAATGGAAACCAAAGAGGTGATTAAATTGCCCGGCGATGGAAATGTACGCCTTCCCGATATTTCTCCCGATGGCAAAAAAGTTGCTTATGTTCGCGATAATAACCTCTATGTTTATGACATGGAAGGTCAAAAAGAAACAGCCATTACTACCGATGGTGAATTCAATAAAATAATTTACGGAACTACCGATTGGGTTTATGAAGAGGAATTTGGATTTACCAAAGGCTTTTTCTGGTCACCCGATGGTGGATATATCGCCTATTATCGCATGGATGAAAGCGGTGTGAAAGAGTTTACCTTAACATATTATGGAGATTTGTATCCGGAAGAATACCGCTACAAGTATCCTAAAGCCGGAGAAGATAATTCGCTGGTAGATATTTATGTATATAATATGGCAGCTGGGAAAAGCGTGAAAATGGATATTGGCAAAGAGACCGATCAATATATTCCCAGAATTAAATGGACTGAAAGGCCTTATACACTTGCCATTCAGCGTATGAATCGTTTGCAGAATCATCTCGATATTCTCTTAGCCGATGCCGGCAATGGTGGAAGTGAAGTTCTGTATTCTGAGGATAATAAATATTATGTTGATGTTACCGATAACTGGTATTTCTTGAGCGATAATACCGGTTGGATTATGACTTCCGAAAAATCTGGATACAATCATATTTACTTATATGATATGGATGGTAAAGAGAAGAAACAACTTACAGATGGAGAATGGGATATTTCATCTGTGCTTGGTGTGGATGAGGAAAATGATCTTGTGTATTATATGTCATTTGAAGATGGTCCACAAAATACCATGCTCTATTCGGTAAATTTGAAAAGTGCAAAACGTAGTAAGATTTCATCTGAAGTGGGAACACATGATGTGAATTTCAGTAATACTTATGAATATTATATTGACGAATTTAGCGATGCCAATAATCCGCCGTCATATACGGTTCGCAATAGCAAGGGTAAAAAGGTAAATGTAATGGAAGACAATGCCGACCTTAAAAAGCGAATGGATGATTTTGGTTTTGTAAATAAAGAATTTTTTGATTTCAATACTTCTGAAGGTGTAAACCTCAATGGCTGGATGATGAAGCCTGCCAATATGGAAGAAGGTAAAAAATATCCTGTACTGATGTATATGTATGGTGGTCCGGGAGTAAATACGGTAAACAATTCTTATGGTTATTTCGATTTTGCATGGTTTCAAATGCTTACCCAAAAAGGCTATATTGTTGTAAGTGTAGATAACCGCGGAACCGG
>JAFGWG010000115.1 GCA_016937255.1 Bacteroidales bacterium | reverse complement strand
ATACAGAACATTTAAGAATTTTCGTAGTGTAATCTTGTTTTTTCATGGAGGTCTAAATCTTTATCCACTAAAATAATGGTAGAACCGAATTTTTTAGTATTGTTGTTTCACCGAAAACCTTCTGTAACGTACCGTAAACTGAATCACTATTGCCATTATTGTGGCAGGCTAGTATTTTTACTTCGAATAGCATACATTTCTAAATACTGTACAAACTATATTTTATTTTTCATTAAGTTTGTCAGTAAATATGAGAATGAATTGTTTGCACAAAAGAATCGCGGGTTTATGAAGGCTTATCAATTGATATTGCTTGCATTTGTATTGCTCTTTTCATATAAGGGGCAGTCTCAGGATTTTGGAGCTCTGAAATTTGACACCTATTTTTCTGAGTATTCCAAGTTGGAGCATGCTTTGTCGCAAAATACTATTCAGTGCTTATTGCAGGATTCGCGTGGATTTATTTGGATTGGAACTTGGGATGGCTTAAATCGCTTCGATGGATATACCTTTAAAATATTTCGTCAAGATTTCCATAATCCTGGAAATGGGCTCAGTAATCAGACAATAAACGATTTGGAGGAAGATGTTTTTGGGAATATTTGGATTGCTACAGATAAGGGTCTGAATAAATACAATTATTTGAATCGTAGCTTTACGAGCTATTTTTATAGTTTTGTCAAAGATAACAGCTTACCTTCCGATAGTATTTCATGTCTGGTTTCAGATTCTCAGGGGCGCCTTTGGATTGGAACAAGCCGTGGTTTGTGCTTCTATAACCCATCTTCTGATCATTTTATTAATTATGTGCATAATCCGTATAGGCATTCAAGCATTCCTTCCAACCTGATTAATGATCTTCAACTAGACGGTAATATTCTGTGGGTTGCAACTAATAAAGGTCTTGCTGCTATGAATATAGCAACTGGGAAAATTAAAACATATAATTCTTCTTTTTGCCCAGATATGCAATGTGAGCATATAAACGAAATTTTACCTTATAATAAAGACACCCTCTTTGTTGCCAGTAGGTACGGCTTTGCTGTTTTTGATAAAAAACATGAGACGTGGAATTATTTTGAGAATTCAGAAGGGGCACCCATCGAACTCCCTGTTACATCTCTTTTGAATGATAAACAGGGGAATATATGGATTGGAACGGCGGATGATGGAGTGTTTTTATATAATATTCGAAGCAAGAAATTTAATAGTATTTATAGTAGTTATGAAAATCAATATGGGCTAAGCAATAATTCTATACTTTCCTTTTTAAGCACCCAAAACAATAATATATGGGTGGGAACTTGGCATGGCTTAAATAAATTCTCCCCCTTCTCTTATAAGTTTGACCATTTTAGAATTAGAGGTAATGATTTTGATCGCGATCAAAATTTGGTTTGGTCTTTTGTGGAAATGCCTGACGGGAATTTATTAGTTGGTACGAATTCAGGTTTAGTTCTTTTTAATGTAACCGATAAAACATTGGTTCATTTTGCAGATCGTGATTTTCAAGATGTTAAGGTGAGATCCATGCTTAGAGATTCAAAAAACCAAATATGGGTGGGAACTTTCGACGATGGATTATATGTGATGGATATAAATGGGCGCATATTAAAACACATAGAGGTAGCAGAGAATCAACTTGTTGGTGAGCAGGCATGGAGAATAATTGAAGATAAAAAAGGAAATATTTGGATTGCTACATTTAATGGGGTAAGCAAATACGATGTGGAGAATAATAAATTCGTTAATTTTATTAGCCCCGGGTATGAGTCGGAGAAAACCATTAGTAGTAACATGGACGCCGCAATTATTGAAGACCGATTTGGAATTATTTGGATTGGAACCTATAGTGGCTTAAACAGATATGACCCAAAGAGTGAAACATTTTATGTTTTTAGAAATATTCCGGGAGACGAGAATTCGCTTTCCGATGACCGTGTTTTTTCTCTTTATGAAGATAGCAAAGGTATAATTTGGGTGGGTACTTTGGGTGGAGGTTTGAACCGATATGATAGACGCACAGGAGGCTTTATGCGTTTTGGAGTAGAAGATGGTTTGGCCGATAATGTGATTTACGATATAGTTGAAGATAGTAAAGGTTACCTCTGGCTTACATCAAATAAGGGGTTAATGCGCTTCAATATGGCGACATTTCAGGTTGTGAATTACGATATCAGCGATGGTGTACAAAGTCATGAGTTTAACCTTGGTGCAGCCATTAAAATGTCGAATGGGAAAATAGCTGTAGGTGGAATGAATGGGTTTAACGTTTTTCAACCCGAAAAAATACAGCAAAATTCTCGGATTCCAAGAATTGTGTTTACTGAGTTTGAAATTCTTGGAAAACCTTATGAGTTTTATTTGGCAGATGGAGATACTGTTGAAGTTTCATATGACCGAAACTTTTTTTCCATCCGCTTTTCAGCGCTCGATTTTTCAAATCCGTCTAAGAATAAATATGCATATCGGCTGAAAAATTATGACAAAGATTGGATTTTTACGAACTCCACTAACCGAAAAGCTGAATATACTGATGTAAAGCCAGGAAAGTATTATTTTCAGGTCAAAGCTTCCAATGGCGATGGAGTATGGAATGATAAAGGTGTTTCATTATTAATTATAGTACATCCTCCTTTTACACAAACTTGGTTGTTTAGAGTTTTGATTATTATTCTCATCATTTCTTCTACCTATCTTTTTATTCGTTCGCGAATTAAGAAAGTTAGAAAGCAGAATGAAGTGGAAGGTAAGATGTTGAATATTGAGAAAAACATGTTTGAGCTAGAGCAAAAGGCTTTGAGGTTGCAAATGAATCCACATTTTATTTTCAACTCACTAAATTCCGTTCAAAGCTTTATCATTCAGAATGATACCGATAAGGCTATTGGGTATCTTGCGCGATTTAGTAAATTGATGCGATTAATTCTGGCAACCAGCCGTGAAACATTTATCCCTCTTGAAGATGAACTGTCTCTTTTAGAACACTATCTCGAATTGGAAAGTCTGCGTTTTTCTGAGCGCTTTGAATACTCTTTATTTATAGAGCCTTCAATTGATGCTGAGTTTACTGGAATTCCACCTATGATTATTCAGCCTCATCTCGAAAATGCAATTTTACATGGGTTAATGAATAAAAAAGACAAGGGAAAACTAAGTGTAAAAATTTGGGATAAAGGCGACTACGTGTTATGTATTGTTGAGGATAATGGAATTGGCCGTAAAAGGGCTATGGAGATAAAAGAACAGGGTGGTTTGGGTCAGAAATCTCAAGGCGTGATGATTACAAAAGAACGTCTTGAAATCCTCAATCGGAGAAATAAGGATAAAATTTCAGTTGAAATTGTTGATTTGTATAATTCAGATGGGCAGGCAAGTGGCACGAGAGTGCGTTTAACAATTCCTGTTATTGAGTTATAGAACAAGATATTTTTTTGTAAGTTTGATAAAATTTTTTCTATGGTACGAGCAGTTATAATTGATGATGAAAAAGCGTCGAGAGACACTTTAAAAGGATTGCTGGAAAGGTATGAGTCTGATGTTCTGGTGGTTGCCGAAGCCAATGGCGTAGAATCAGGTCTGGAAGCCATTAAGGCATTTACCCCCGACTTGATATTTCTCGATATTCAAATGCCTGATGGCAGTGGCTTTCGTTTACTAGAGCAAATAGAAGATGTTGATTTCAATGTGATTTTCATCACTGCTTTTGATCAATATGCCATTAAAGCTTTTAAGTATAGTGCAATTGATTATTTGCTGAAGCCAATTATTCCTGAAGATCTCAAGGAGGCTGTGAAAAAGCATGTTGAACAAGGTAAGATTGGCAATACTAATGTTCAAGTTTTGCTTGAAAATCTTGCATCGAAAAATAGAGAGCCACAAAAAATTGTTTTGCATACATTTGAAGGAATGCATGTAATCAATACCGAAGATATAATTCGTTGTCAGAGTGATGATTGCTATACAAATTTCTTTCTTTCTGATGGTAAAAAGATCATTGTGTCTAAAACACTTAAAGAAATTGAGGAACAGTTAAAAGGGAAAGATTTTATTCGCCCGCATAAATCTCATCTGATAAACATCAATAAAATTAAGACTTTTTACAGAAATGATGGGGGATATATCATCATGATTGATGGTACTGAAATCCCTGTATCACGCAGGAAGAAAGAGTCGGTAATACAAATGTTAAATCACTTATAGCTTGCCGAAAACTTTTTTAACACTGCCTTAAACTGATTTTTCTGCCTTCGTGCGAAAATTTGTTTTAATTTTAAGCGCTCGTTAATGTATAATTAAACTGAGAAAATATGAGTCAATTTATATGGCTGATTGTACTTTTAATAATTTGGATTGTTCCTGCAATTCTTAAGGCCAATGCGAAGAAGAAGAAAGCTGCAGAGATGAATGCCTCAAGGGGTGTAAATAACAATGCTAATACACAGCAACCGGCATTTCAGCAGCAGAAACAAAGTAGTAGTCTGGAAGTTGAGAAAATGCTGGAGAAGTTGTTGGGTGTTGAAGTTACTCACGAAGAAGCGCCAATTGACTACGTAGAGGTTTCCGAAATTAATGAGCCCGAGTACGAATCAATTGAATTTGAGTCAGATAAGTCTGTTTTTGAATTTGAGCGTGCTGAAAAACTTTCCTTTGAAGAACTAATTGCGCAAGGTAATGCTTCAGATGTTTTGAAGACAGAAAATATCTATAAAAGCAAGAAAGTTATTCATCCGGAAATTTTAGACTTTAATCTAAGAAAAGCTGTCATTTACTCTGAAATTTTGAAACCAAAGTACTTTTAAGCGGGAAGTATTTTGGGTATAAAGTGAATTTTTTTCAAGAGAAAAATGAAATCTTTATAACTTTACCCGCTCAAATGGAGAAAGAATTATTTACATAAACCAACCAATATGTTTCAAAAACTACTCTCTGTCTTTGGATTGATCTTGTTAGTAAGCGCTTCTGCGTTTGCTCAGTCAGGAACTTTGAAAGGGAAACTCGTGGATAAAGATACCAAGGAGCCAGTACCCTTTGCCAATATTGTGATAGAATCTGGTGGAAAACAGTTTGGAGGAACAACTACAGACTTTGATGGAAATTATACCATTAAACCAATTCCTCCAGGAAGTTACGACGTAAAAGCTACCTATGTCGGCTACAAACCATTGATGATCACAGGCGTTTTAATCAGTACGGACAAAATCACTTTTCTTGATGTAGATATGGAATCTACTGCAGTAACACTAACAACATTTGAAGTTGTTGATTATAAAGTGCCGCTAATCGAAAAAGATGGTGGTTCTTCTGGTGGTACAATGACTTCGGAAGAAATTGATAAAATGCCTGGTCGTGATGCTACATCAGTTGCTATTACAGTAGGTGGTGTATTTTCATCCGATGGTGAAATGGGATCTATTCGTGGAGGTAGAACAGATGGTACAGTAATGTATATTGATGGTGTACGTGTACGTGGATCTTCTTCTCTGCCAAAAGCAGCTCTTGAGCAAGTTACTGTTATTACCGGTGGTTTGCCTGCAATATATGGTGATGCAACTGGTGGTGTTGTAAATATTACCACCAAAGGTGCTAGCCGCAATTTTAATGCAGGTGCCGAATTGGTTACTTCTCAATATTTAGATCCTTATGGATACAATTTGCTGGGATTAAATATAATGGGACCTCTAATTCGTGGTAGAGATACTACAAAAAACACTTCTCTGTTAGGTTTCTTCCTTGCTGGCGAATTGTCTTATGAAAAAGACACTCGTCCATTCCATGGCGGTTTATATAAAGCTACAGATGAGTATCTTCAATATGTTGAAGAGAATCCTCTTCGTCCTACTGGTCTTGGATTTGGTACTTTCCAAAACTTGCAGTTTATTGATGAAAGTCAATTGGAAAATATTAAGGCTAAAATTGAATCTCCAAGTAAAAGTGTAAGCCTTTCAGCAAAGATTGACGTTAGAACTACTGCTACTACAACTCTTACTTTTGGTGGATCATTAAATTATTCAGACGACATTTCGTACGTACACGGATATTCTATGTTTAATTACAAAAACTATCCTCAGGTAATTAATAATACTTGGCGTGTTTTTGGTCGTTTTACACAGCGTTTTGAGGCAGATACTTCAAATAAGAGTCTTATTAAAAATGTATATTATACTTTTCAGGCCGATTATTCAAAATTCAATCAAGTTGTTCAGGATCCAAATCATAAGGATAATCTGTTCGATTATGGATATTGGGGCGAGTTTAATACTTATAAGGTAAAATCGTATGCGTATGGAGATCTTCCTGATCATAATCTTTACGATGTGTATTACCTGAATAACTTTTACGATACTTTGGTAACTTTTAATCCCTCAACATTAAACCCAACTACAGCCAATTATACTTCACAGTATTATTCTTTATATCCTCTCAATAGTGGTTTCTACTCGAATTATACTACTATTCAAAATTTTGGTGCATTGTTGAATGGAGAGCAGCCAGGTGATATATATGGATTATGGAGCGCTCCAGGTACAATTTATAACCAATATTCAAAATACGATGGAACGCAAATAGGAGTTAATGCTATGGCTTCTGCTGATGTTGGAAATCATGCCATTCAATTTGGTATTCAGTATGAGCAAAGAAATGATGCTTATATTGGGTATTCTCCAGTTGGTTTGTGGACAAAAATGCGCCAGTTAGCCAATAAGCATATTGAGCAGCTTGATTCTGTTCCAATTCTTATTTATGATGACTATGGAGTATTTCAGGATACTGTGGAGTTCGATCGTCTTTACGATGGCGCAAGTCAAGCTTATTTCGATGAGCAAATCAGAGAAAAACTTGGATATAATATTACAGGCACCGATTGGATTGATATTGATTCATACGACCCTACCATGTATAGTATCGATATGTTTACTGCCGATGAATTGTTGAATGAAGGTTATTCATATGTGGCATATTATGGATATGATCATAAAGGAAATCGTTTAACCACAAGACCAAGTTTTGATGATTTCTTCACTGATGTTGATGAGAATGGAAATTATACTCGTTTAATTCCTTCTTTCGAGCCTATTTATATGGCAGGTTATATTCAGGATAAATTTGCTTTCAAAGATTTGATTTTTAATATTGGTTTGCGTGTTGACCGTTTTGATGCTAACCAAAGTGTACTTAAAGATGAGTTTTTGTTTTTCGAAGCAAAAACTGTTGGAGAAGTTGCAAACTTAGGAGAGCATCCTTCAAATATGGGAAGCGACTATGTGGTTTATGTTGATAATGCTAAAGCGCCTACTCAAATTTTAGGTTATAGAGATGGAAATGTTTGGTATAACGCTCAAGGTGGTGAGATTACCGATCCATCATTGATCTCAACTTCCAGTGGTATTGCTCCTTATCTAGAAGACCCCTCTTTATTGAAGCCTACGTCCGCTGCATTTAAGGATTATGAACCTCAGATTACATATATGCCTCGTATTTCTTTCTCATTCCCAATTTCTGATGAAGCACTTTTCTTTGCTCATTATGATGTTACATCTAAAAGACCTACCGATGGTTTGAGAATGAACCCAAGTTCATATTATTTCATTCAAACACAATCTACCGATTTCATTAGCAACCCAGCTCTGAAACCAGAGAAAACAGTTGATTATGAATTGGGATTCCAGCAATTATTAAGTGTTCGTTCAGCTCTTAAATTCTCTGCTTACTATCGCGAAATGCGTGATCTTGTTCAAACTTATCGTTTTGTTGGAGCATATCCAATCGATTATTATTCATACAATAATATCGACTTTGGAACAGTAAAAGGTATGACCATTTCATATGATTTAAGAAGAAATGCCAATATTTGGATGAAAGCTTCTTATACATTACAGTTTGCTGATGGCACTGGTTCTTCTTCTACTTCAGGTGTAAACCTTGTAAGAACTGGACAACCTAACTTACGTACATTGAACCCACTTGATTTTGACAGACGCCATGCCTTTACTCTTGTATTCGATTATCGTTATGGTCAAGGAACAAAATACAATGGACCTACTATTAATCGCAAACAGGATGATGGGAAAGTTAAAACTATTCCTCTCCTTCAAAACGTGGGGATGAACTTCACCTTTACTGGTGGATCAGGTACTCCTTATAGTCGTTCAAGCAATATTGTTTCAGCTGTTTTAGGTGGCAACAGCTACCAGCTGCAGGGAATGATGAATGGAAGTCGTTTACCTTGGTCTTTCCGTATAGATGCAAAACTTGATAAAGATATTCAAGTGAAATTAGGCAAGAAAGACGCTTATTTCAATGTTTATCTTGAAGTATTGAATGTATTGAACAGTAAAAACATCTTAGCCGTTTACAGGTCAACTGGTAACCCAGATGATGATGGTTATCTTGCTGCTTCTGAATATCAGGCTGGTATCAATGCTCAGGTAAATCCTGAAACATTCCGTATGCTTTATTCATACAGAATAGATAGCCCGTATAATTACAGTTTACCAAGACGTATCAGATTGGGTGTTCAATTTAGCTTCTAACTAGAGAAAATACAGAATTATGAAGAAATATATTGCCTTTACGTTTTTGATTTTTGGAATGCTGCTGTTTGTATCTACCAGTACTTATGGCAGGCAGGTTCCAACTACAAATAATCGTTCATCTGAAGACGGTGAACCCAGATTAAAAGCAACTGCTGAAGGTTGTTTGCCTGGCTCGGCAACTACAGAGTTAACCATCAATAATGTTCGCGCCCGTATTAATAGCGGTGGCGACATGTGGTGGGATTTGTCAAACAATGCTCAGTATGAAATTCCTTATGGATCTAAGAGTACTTCAATGTTTGCTGGTGCTTTATGGATTGGAGGTACCGATATTAATGGTCAGCTAAAACTAGCTGGGCAAAGGTATCGTGGAAATGGTAATGACTATTTCACTGGTCCATTAACAACAGATGGTACTGCTGCAATTTCTGCAGATCAATGTGTGAAGTATGATAAAATGTACACCATTTACAGAGAGGATGTTGATGAGTTTATTGCGCATTTTAATAATCCTGCTGAATATCCAGATTATGAGATGCCTACTTATTTTAATGATTATCCTGCTCATGGCGATGTGTCGAAAAAACAATCACGCTATTTAGCACCTTTTTACGATAATGATGATAATGGCGATTATGATCCAGGTGCAGGCGATTATCCTTATTATGATATCAACAATAGTTTGTGTCATTCAGATATTCCAACCAAAGAAACAGAGCAAGGTTTGGTTGCTGGTGGACTTCTTGCTGATCAGGTTCTTAAAGGTGATCAAACCATTTGGTGGGTATTCAATGATAAAGGCAATGTTCATACCGAAACTCAGGGCAATTCAATTGGTCTTGAAATTCGTGCACAAGCATTTGCTTTCTCAACAAATGATGAGATTAACAACATGACATTCTACTCATTTGAAATCATCAACAGATCTACTTATACTTTGCAAGAAACTTATATGTCTTTATGGACTGATCCTGATTTGGGTGGTTCTAAAGATGATTATGTTGGTTGCGATGTTTTAAGAGGTCTAGGTTATTGTTATAATGGGGATTCTTATGATGATGATGGTGATGGTGCTTATGGCTATGGAGATCAACCACCTGCAGTAGGTATCGACTTTTTCCAAGGACCATATATGGATCCTGATGGAATAGACAATCCTGCATTTAATCAATTTACCGATTCTTCAGGTGCCATTATTACTGAAAACTGTAATGAAGCCGTTAATGGAGTGAATTTCGGGAACACTATTGTTGATGATGAGCGATATGGTATGCGCCGTTTTGTTTATCATAATAATACAGGAACTGTTCCATGGTATATGACCGACCCTGAACTTGCAATTGAATATTATAACTTCCTCCGTGGTTATTGGAAAGATAATACTCGCATGCTTTATGGTGGTAATGCTCACTATTCTTCTGGTGCTTATGGCCCAGAGTGTGACTTCATGTTCCCTGACGAAACTGATCCTTGTGATTGGGGTACAGGTGGTGTTCCACCTAATGGTGTAAGAAAATGGACGGAAGAAACCGCTGGAAACCAGCCTTATGACCGTCGTTTTATGCAGTCTGCCGGTCCTTTTACTTTGGAGCCAGGTGCGTTAAATTATATCACAGTTGGGTTGCCTTGGGCGCGTGCAACTTCGGGTGGACCATTTGCATCTGTTGAGCTATTGAGAAAAGTTGATGACAAGTGTCAGCGTTTATTCGACAACTGTTTTGATGTTGTTGATGGACCTGATGCACCAGATCTTGCTATTCAAGAAATGGATAAAGAATTGATTTTATACATTAGTAATATCTCAGGCAATAATGTAAACGAACAATATGAGGAAATTGATCCTTCTATTGTGTCTCCTGATACACTTGTAGGTGCTGAACGCTATGATTCAATATATCGTTTTGAAGGATATCAGATTTATCAGGTGAAAGATGCAACAGTAACTGCTGCTGACATTCATGATGCTGATATGGCTCGATTAATTGCTCAGTGTGATATTGAGAATGATGTGTCTCGTATAATCAATTTTGATTATAGCGAAGATCTTGGTGCTGTTATTCCGGTTGAGGAAGTTGATGGAGAAAATGCTGGTATTGTGCATAGCTTTAGAGTATTGGAAGATCAGTTTGCGACTGGAGATAAAAAGTTAATAAATAACAAAAAATATTATTTCCTTGCTGTGGCCTATGCTTTCAATGAATACGAGAAGTACTCCCAAAATATAGATTATCAGATTCCTGGAGAAGCTAGTCTTTCAGGCCAGCAAAAACCATATCTTGCTGGACGTAAAAACATCGATGTTTATACAGGTATTCCTCATATCCCTAGTCCTGAAGCATCAGGCACAATAATCAATGCTTCTTATGGTGATGGTCCTAAAATCACTCGTATTGAGGGTCAGGGTAATGGTGGAAATGTCTTGGATTTAACTTCCAGTTCTATCGATGATATTGTAGCAAACGGCTATATACTTACTCCTACCTATGAAAATAATGCTGGCCCAATAAAAGTAGAAGTTATAGACCCATTGAATGTAGTTAATGCAAATTATGTTTTGCGTTTTGATACAACTTATGCTTCAGTTGATACTGCTAATTGGACACTGGAAGTTTATGATGTTTCTATGAATTTATTGGGAACGTATCAATCTGACAGAAACATTGGTGGTTTAAATGAACAAATATTTGTTGATCTTGGATTGTCTGTTACCATTAAGCAGTGCTTACTTCCTGGAAATACAAATCATGAAACCAATGGATTCCTTGTGGCTTCTATTGAGTATGCAGACAGCTCTAGTCGTTGGTTATCTGGAGTTGCAGATATTGATGGAACTACGGCATATAACTGGATTCGATCTGGTTCTGTTGAAGATGATGGGTCAGGGTATGGTGATGTTTTAGGGATTGACCCGGGACAGTATTATGAAAAAATTCTTGGCGGAACATGGGGCCCATACAGGCTATGTTCTAAAATGGAAAACAACCCGGTTGAATCTGGTGTGTATAATTTCATTGGCATGAATCTAATGTCGAATTTGGCTGGCGTAAATATTGTTTTCACTCCCGATAAGAGCAAATGGAGTCGCTGTCCGGTTGTTGAAACCTGTGAAGATGCTACGCTATCTGAAGGAGGTGCTTCAAAAATGGAATTGCGTGCTCATGCATCTGTAGATAAAGACGGTAATACAGGAACAGCAGAGGCTACTTACGATGGTAGAATAGTTGGAATGGGTTGGTTTCCTGGTTATGCAATTAATGTTGAAACAGGCGAGCGATTAAATATCATGTTTGGTGAAGATAGTTGGTTGATTGGTGAAAATGGACGCGATATGTTGCTTAACCCTACTTCAAATTATGAATCATTAACCCAGATTTTATTTGGTGGTAAACATTTTATTTATGTGTTCAATCACAATGGCGATGGTGTAAATGATGTTCCTGCATATGATGGGGGAAGTTGGATTTATGATAAACTGGAAGATGGTGGACAAATGAGTTTGCGTAACGTATTTAAAGATGCTTTATATGTAAACATTCCTATGTTGGCGAGAAATGAAACCTGGCTTGATAATGAAGCAACAGTGAAAATTAGGGTTATTCGTCCTTATAAGAAAAACTACTCTACCTATGGATCTAGCACACCTATGAATAAAAACTATCCTATGTATTCATTTACTACATCTGATTTGTTTACTGAAAGAGGAGACCTTGCAACAGCACAGTCTGCATTGGATCTAATTAATGTAGTGCCTAATCCATATTATGCGTTTAATGCTTATGAAGAGAACCAGTTGGATAACAGAATTAAATTCACGAACTTACCTGATGAATGTGTTGTAAGTATATATTCAATCGATGGAATCTTGATTCGTGAGTTTACAAAGGATGATCCAACTTCTACATCTATTGATTGGGATCTTAAAAACCATGCTGGTATCCCAATAGCTGGAGGTTTATACTTAATTCATGTTAATGCACCCGGAATTGGTGAAAGAACCATTAAGTGGTTTGGTTCACTAAGACCTGTCGATCTTAACAATTTCTAATCGAAAAAACTATTGAAAATGAAAATACAAGAGAAATTATTCAAAGTTGTTTCCATTCTTTTTATGGTCATGCTGATTATGCCTTCTCAATCTGTTTTGGCGGGTAATGAAGATCGTGCTGGTCAGGCAGGTGCAGGTGAATTATTGATTATGCCATTCCCCAGAAGCTCAGGGTGGGGTATGTCTAACACCTCTACCGTTAAAGGGTTGGAAGGGATGTTCCTCAATGTTGCAGGAACTGCTTTTACAAAGAATACGGAAGTGATGTTTGCCCGCACAGAATGGTTGAAAGGTTCTGATGTGAATATTAATTCCTTTGGTTTAACTCAAAAAGTTGGAGAAACAGGCGTTATTGGCTTGTCTGTAATGTCAATGAATTTTGGCGAAATGCAGATTACTACTGTTGATCTACCTGAAGGGGGTATTGGTACATTTAAGCCTACCTTTATGAATATTGGGATATCTTATGCCAAGTCTTTTTCAAACAGTATCTACGGTGGTATTGTAATTAGAATTGTATCAGAAGCAATTGCTGATGTTAGAGCTCAGGGTGTTTCTATTGATGCAGGAATTCAATACCTTACTGGAGATGATGAAAATATTCATTTTGGAATAGCTCTTCGTAATATTGGACCTCCTATGAGTTTTGCTGGCGATGGATTATCTATCCGTGGTAATGCAAGTACCTCTGATATTCAGATGACTATGGAGCAGCGCTCTGCAGCATTTGAATTACCAGCTCTGTTAAATATTGGTGCTGCATACGATTTTCTTATCAATGATCAGCATACCATTACTTTAGCAGGGAGCTTTACCTCTAACTCTTTTTATAAAGATGTTTATGCTGCAGGTTTGGAGTATAATTTTAATGGCTATTTTATGCTTCGTGGCGGTTTTAATTACGAAAAAGGTATGTTTGATAAATCTACCACTACCACAGTATATACTGGACCTACAGCTGGCGTTACCATTCAGGTTCCTCTGAATAAGGAAAAAGGGTCGAGTTTTAGTATTGATTATTCTTATAGAACAAGCGATCCTTTCCAGGGAACTCATTGCATTGGAGCTCGTGTTAGCCTATAAGAACTGAAAATTTGTATATTTGTAATCGCAAGAGGGTCTCTCCGTAGGCCTTCTTGCTTGTTTTATAGTAAGGTGATAACTAAAATCTGTGTTATGGGAAAACCTATTTATTTAACCAAGGATGGGCTTGCTAAAATTAAAGCAGATCTTGATGAATTGATACATGTTGAGCGGCCAAAAATTTCACAGCAAATTGCTGAAGCACGTGATAAAGGCGATTTGTCTGAAAACGCTGAATATGATGCAGCCAAAGATGCTCAAGGCTTAATGGAATTGAAAATTTCTCAGCTACAGGCACTTGTTCGTGATAGCCGTGTAATTGATGAATCAAAATTAGATAATTCTAAAATTCGCATATTATCTACTGTTACCATTAAAAACCTTACCAATAATAAAGAAATGCAGTATACGCTTGTTCCTGATCAGGAGTCTAATTTGAAATTGGGAAAAATATCTGTCGATAGCCCTATCGGCCTTAGTTTGCTTGGATGTGTTGTTGGAGATAAGGTAGAAGTACAAGCGCCAGTGGGCATTATCCCTTTTGAAGTTGTCAAAATATCATAAAATGAGTACAGTATTTAGTAAAATTATCAAAAGAGAAATTCCGGCTCACATTGTAGCCGAAGATGATAATTATATCGCATTTCTCGATATTAACCCATTGGCAAAAGGTCACACTCTTATTGTGCCTAAGATGGAGGTGAATTATGTTTTTGATCTTCCACCCGATGTTTTATCTGGTCTTTTTGTTTTTGCACAAAAAGTCGCTAAAGCAATCGATAAATTTTCTGATGCTGAACGAATTGGTGTAGCTGTTATTGGCCTCGAAGTTCCACATGCCCATATTCACCTTGTGCCAATTAACGGCTTATTTGATATCGATTTTTCAAAACCTAAATTGATGCTTAATCCTGAAGAATTGGTTGAAATCACTGAAAAAATTATATCATTTGTCGAATAAACATTTTTGTGAAAATAAAATATAAAATCCGATAAATTCGAAATGAGTTTTTGTCGGGTTTTTTAGTTTAAATAACCATCAATTTAATTGGGTTTTAGTGTAATAAAGCTTGTATTTTACTGATTAATATCGTATATTTACTGTTCAAAGCACCAGTTTATATATGAATAATTTATTTGCATATGATTAAAAAATTGACACTTTTATCTACTGCAATTTTTGTATTGCAGTTGTTTTCTATCGCCCAAAATGACAGTCGAAACTTAAAAGATCTTGCAGCTGGTTGTTTGCCTCCTTCAGCTTATGCTGAATTGAATATTAATAATGTTCGTGCGCGGATCAATAATGGTGGCGATATGTGGTGGGATCTGACATCTAACTCCGAGTATGAAATTCCAAAAGGCTCCGGTCGCACCTCTATGTTTGCTGGGGCAATTTGGATAGGTGGTTTGGATAATAATAATCAAATTAGACTTGCTGCACAAAGGTATCGTGGAAACGGGAATGATTTTTTCCCTGGGCCCTTAAGTACGGATGGATCCGCGAGTATTGAAGACGGTGAATGTATCAAATACGATGTTATACATACTCTTTATAAGAAAGATGTTGAGCAGTTTGTGACTTGGTTCGAAAACCCAAATGCTTATCCCGGTTACATAATTCCGCAATATTTCTTCGATTATCCAGCACATGGTGATCTTTCCAAAGGTCAATCATTTTATTTGGCTCCGTTTTTCGACTATAACTCAGATGGAAAATATAATCCGTATGATGGTGATTATCCATACTATGATCTTTCTAATGCATTATGTCGGTCAAATTTCCCTACACAGGAAGAAATTAGTGGGTATGTTTCTGGGAATAGCAATTTAGCAGATCAGGTATTAAAGGGCGATCAAACTCTTTGGTGGGTTTTTAATGATAAGGGGAATACCCATACAGAAACTCAAGGGCAATCTATTGGAATAGAAATTCGCGCTCAGGCATATGCTTATCAGAGCCATGATGAGATTAATAACGCAACTTTTTATTCTTATGAAATTATTAATAGGTCTCCTAATAAACTAAGCGAAACTTTTATTGGTTTTTTTATTGATCCTGATCTGGGTGGTTCTAAGGATGACTATATCGGGAGCGATGTGTTAAGAGGCTTAGGCTATTGCTATAATGGCGATTCATACGATGATGATGCAGATGGCGCTTTTGGATATGGTATTAATCCCCCGGCAATTGGTGTCGATTTCTTCCAAGGGCCATATATGAATGCAGATGGAATAGATAACCCTGAGTTTAGAGTATATTCCGATTCCTCAGGCTCAACGATAATTGAGAATTGTAATGAAGCCATAAACGGACAAAACTTTGGAAATGGAATAATTGATGATGAACGATATGGTATGACCCATTTTGTTTATTTCAATGGTACTGGTACTGTTCCACCAGAGATAACCCAGCCTGATATTGCTCTTGATTATTATAATTTTATGCGCTCAGTTTATAAGGATAACAGTCATATGATTTATGGAGGGAATGGCTCAACGTCTAGTGGTGGTTATGGACCGGATTGCAATTTTATGTTTCCTGGAGAATCAGACCCTTGTGACTATAACACAGGTGGTATTGCTCCAAATGGACCTAGATTATGGACTGAGACAACAGCAGGGAATCAGCCTTACGATCGTCGTTTTCTTGTTTCTACCGGACCTTTTTCGCTTGAGGCAGGTGAGGTAAATTACGTAACAGTAGGTGTGCCGTGGGGTAGATCACTTTGTGGTGGACCCGAAGCTTCTATCGATATGCTACGCATTGCAGATGATAAAATACAGCGACTTTTTGATAATTGTTTTTATATTATGAGCGGTCCAGACGCCCCAGATTTGACTATTCAGGAAATGGATCAGGAAATAATTTTGTTTCTTTCAAACAATGCGGGTAATAACTTAAATGAAAACTATTCTGAAATTGATCCTTCGATAGTTTCCCCCGATTCATTGCCTTCCGATCAAAGATATGATTCCTTATTTCGTTTTGAAGGTTATCAGGTTTTTCAACTTAAAGATGCAACCGTAACTGCAGATGATTTAGATAATTCCGACCTTGCAAGACTTGTGGCACAATGCGATATTAAAAACAGTGTGAGTCAGATATTAAATTATGAATATTCAGCAGATTTAGGTGCGTTGGTTCCAATAGAAAAAGTGGATGGCGAAAATGCTGGAATAATACATAGTTTTCGTCTTTTTCATGATTTGTTTACACCCGGAAATTCAAGATTGATTAATAATAAGAAGTATTATTATATGGTCGTAGCATATGCCTTTAACGAATATGAAAAATATTCGCCTGATCCAGCTTGGCAGTTTGCAGGTGAGGCTAGCCTTTATGGTCAGCAAACACCCTATCTCAGGAGTAAAAAAAACATGGGTGTATATACTGCCATTCCACATATTCCAATTGTTGAAAATGATGGAACTATATCAAATGCAGATTATGGAGATGAACCTAAAATTACCAGAATTGAAGGGCAGGGGAATGGTGGCCATATCATTGATCTGGTTAGTACAAGTATTTCAGATATTTTTGATAATAATTTTAGTCCAGAATTGACATATATAAATGGATTTGGTCCGATCACTGTTAAGGTTGTCGATCCATTAAATGTAGTAAATGCAAATTATATTCTTCGCTTTGATACATTAGATTACAATGTAGATACTGCGAATTGGATTCTTGAGCAATATGATGCATCAATGAACCTCATTCAAACATTTGCTTCTGATCACGATATTAGTTATTATAATGAGCAAGTTTTTCCTGAACTTGGAATATCAATAACCATCTGTCAATCTTTGTCTCCTGGTGATATTACTCATGTGTCGAATGGTTTTCTAGATGCTTCTATTGGATATCCAAATTCGTCGGGAACGTGGTTAAGCGGTGTGGCAGATGTAGATGGCAAGAGCCCATATAATTGGATACGTTCAGGGATTACAGAAGATGATGGAAGTGGTTATGGTGATTATGCAGGTATTGATCCCAGTCAAGACTATGAAAAAATACTTGGTGGAACTTGGGCGCCATATCGACTTTGTGCTTCACATGCAGATAATCCTGT
>JAFGWG010000114.1 GCA_016937255.1 Bacteroidales bacterium | reverse complement strand
ATAATTAAGAAATTCAAGATCAAAACAATTACGGCTGATAATGGTACAGAGTGGCATGGGTATAAGGACATAGAGAAAATAACAGACGCACTTTATTATTTCGCTGAACCCTACCATTCCTGGGAGCGCGGTACAAATGAAAACACCAACGGATTAATTCGGCAATATTTGCCGAAACGTACGTCCATGAAATATTTAACTCAAAAAGAGTGCGACGCAATTGCATTAAAGCTTAATCGAAGACCACGTAAAATATTAAATTTAAGTTGCCCAGAAACGTGTCATTTAGGCATTCCATTTTTGTCGCACTTCTAATTTGAAACTAAGTGTTTATTGCCCACGGATAAAATATCATGATAGCGCAAATGTGCGATGTAATACGTCTTGTCGGTAATATTTGCCCTATCTTCTCATTTTCGATATATACTCAACTGAGCTTAAAGACCATTATCCCATTGGCTGGAATACTAATTAGTGCCGAATGAGCCATGCCATGTAAGCCAATAACTTCGGTCCAAACACCGCCATAATTACCTACCGCATTATTGTTAAAATAATTATCATAAATGTCACTATTGAAGACCTCTTGCCAATGTCCGGACTGCGGAAATCCGAGTCGATACTCCCGATTAATGAAACTCTGCTCACGCAAACTAATGACCACAACCAAATCGTAGCCCTTATTGGGCACCCAACGGTGAACGGCTGCTATACGATTTGCCTCATCAATATGAAAAATATTGATTGCTTCAGACGTTAGCGCGGGATGATTGCGTCGCAACCAGATAAGGTCGCGTGAAAAGCGATGGTGATCAGACATATGATGATCATCACCATTCAAGCCAGCCCACCAAATGAAGTTCTCAATCTTTTTAGGACTATCCGACCACATTTTATCTTCGAGAAATTCCTGCCCCATAAACAGCATCGGGACGCCAGTGACAGTAAGTAGAATACCCATTGCCACGCGTGTTCGACTGCGCGCATACCATGAACGAGGGTTATTCCAATCAGCCAGTTTGGGAATACGTGGTTTACGATGATCATCCATATCTAGCACGAAATCATGATTTTCAATACAGTTATAAGCCTGCCACGCAAAGGGAAAATTCAAAGGTCGAGCCAATGCCCGCCTTAATTGGCCAATATCAACCCAAGCATCAGAACCACCTGCCGCCTGTCGAATCAACTCCCGTACGGTATCTCTTACAGAGTCGTTATATCCCATGTGAAAGCCCATACCGGAAGGAGGTGGCCAAACGCCCAGCCAGCGATGATCATTCCAATATTCAGCAATGAGCACGGCCTCAGGTTTAATATATCGTAGCGTACTGGTTAGATCTTGGCAGAACGACCAACCACCTTTATTATCAATTACACTCACCTCATCAAAGCGTATTCCATCCATATGGTAATCAAGCAGAAAACGTACAGCATTATTGATCAAAAAATCGCGCACTTCTCTTTTCGAATAAGCAAAAACGCGACCGCCCGCCCACCCCTGATCGGTAAAATAGAGGTTGTCACAGTCATTAGCCCCCTTAGGAAAGTCAAAAAAATCCATGCTTTGCTTATCAAGTCCACCTCCAGCATGATTGAATACCACATCTGTAATAACCGCGATACCAAAGAGATGGCAAATATCAACAAATGCTTTAAGCTGATTAATTTGTCCGACCAAGTCCTCGATTCGTAAAGGTTCATGGTTCTTTTGACGCAATATTCTATTGACCTTTTCAAGATAAAACGGAAGATCAATAGGTTTGATACAATAATCCATTTCAGGTGAATAGATGTCAACACCGCTGTAGCCAAGCCCCCAACAACCAGCAAATTCACCAATAGGTAAGGGTTGTATTGCATTGATACCCAAATCCGCAAGATACTCAACGCGGTCAATTGCATCCAGAAACTTAGCAACCCGATGAGAGCGGTTATCATTACCTTGGGCATCGCAGGAAAAGAAAACCCCGAAATGCAGTTGATAGACAATTAGTTCGTGGAATTTCGGTGGAAAATAACCCTCATCATGCCATGGATAGCTATTCGGGTTGCGAATGATACAATCTACATTCGGCCAATCATCAAACTCCAATTCTCGCGCACATGGATCGCGTTTAAACCCCTCACCGTCTATTTCTTGACCTAGGCCATTATCGCCGAAGTGCCCCGTCTCTCCAATGACATAAAAACGGTATTTTGTTCCATCACTGATATTAGGAATAAAACCAGTCCAATGGCCTGATTGAGGATTTTTAACTAACTCATCATCCGCATTTGGAACATAACCCGATACGCCATTAAGAACTACATAAATAAATTTGGCCGATGGTGCCCAAACACGAAAGGTTGCGCCTCCATCAATGAGATTAGCTCCCATGGGAGTGTTAGCAGATATGTGTTTCTGAGACGTTGGCATATCAACCTCCTTCAGTAAGGAAAATCATTAAACTTTAACAATAATCCTCACTTAGCACAACATTTTTCCATCTCACTATAACTTCAGCTAAGCATAGCACATTTTTTGTAATATCTCAACACTACCGTCCAAAACAGCCTAGCTCTGAAAGCTAGGCTTTGATTTTATATGGCCTAGCGGTCGTCGACCGCTTATTTTGCTAAATACCCCCTCCACCAGATTCATGCTGTCCTAAATGCGGTATTGGAATGGCCACCGACTGCAGTTCATACGGGGACGGTTCAAATGGATTCTGAAGCCATTCGTTTAAGTAAACATAACGGAATAGGCTAATTCTAAGCATTACGACCATATTGGAAAAGGAAAAGCATTGGCCTGTTTTTACCTCACGCTTGCTGTCCGAAAAGGACTTCAGATGATTCAGTAGCACGATTGCGCACAGGGCACAGTATATCTGAGTCTTTACCGCATTTTCTGAAGTACCCACAAACGACTTGATCCTAAGATTTTGTTTCACCTGTTTGAAGAACAGCTCTATCTGCCAGCGTTGCTTGTACATCGCGGCAATGGTCGAAGCTCCGAATTTCATGTTGTTGCTCAAAAGTACGATTTCCCGTTGGTTTTTTTCGTCCCATACTGTCACTTTGCGGAGTAGGTAGCCACAAAGTTGTCCCTTCGCGCTGGTAAGCTGAATTTCTTCGTCAGATACAATGCTTGAATTTGCTGGAATCTCCCTATCGTGGATTTTCTCGAATACGGCATTGGATTTTAGTCGTGTCACGAACCACACATTCCTCTCGGTCATTTCGCCAAAGAGCTTATAATCCACATAAGCGCGGTCCATGGCTACCCAGCAGTCATCTGGAAATAATTCAGGATGCTTGTGGAACATGGTGCGGAAAGCCCTGCTGTCATGGGTTGCGCCATCCGTGACTGTAGCGAAAACAGGTAGAAGTCCATCATGGTCAAGCAGAGTGTGGATCTTCACGGCTCCTTTCCTATGATGAAACTTAGCCCATGGGAAATTTACCTAATTGTTTCTAATTACGCTTTTTATTGTTGTAATACATAAGGGAATGGCCCATGCAATAAACACCAATGATATATTTGTTACAGAATAACTACTCAATAGACCAGATATATTCCAATTAACTATTTCATTAAACCCCATTCCACTATATTTTATCAGTTTCGGAGTTAAAGTAACAAACCCAATTGATGTCAATATTTTCATAAAAGGACTCATATCCCTCCGATAGAACACTCTATTAACAGCAATAAAGACAAATATTACATACAGTGGTAACGAGAATTCATAGGGTAAAGCAAGTTTTGTCAAACGTTCTGACAAAAATACATCCGCCAAAAGATTCAAATAGTCATTGGCCACTGCATTAAACTCACTAACAATAGACACGTGATTAGCAATCAAGCTAAATATTTTTGTTGAAATTACAAAAATAGTCCCCCACACAATTGTATTAATAATAGGACTTATAAGCTTATCTTTTAATGACTCAAAGTTTTGATTAACTACTGGTAGCTCTGGAGCAATAATACTCCAGAAAAATTTCCCAAACAATAACCCAGCAACTATTTGATTAAACGCCCTTTGTTCATTACTAAAATCACCTAGGGTTATTCCAGCTATCCCAACAAAGCACACGAACCAAACAATCTTTAAACACCATCCCCAAAATCCATGCTTTTCGATTGGGTCACCTGGGAAGGTATTCGATAAGTCGATCCACCCAATTACAGATGTCAATAACAGAAGAAGAAATATCCCCACAACAAACATGTCCATATGCTACCTATAAATGAATGCGTTTGTCTTAGTTTAATTTTCACAATCTATTAATTAATCGCCTATCATTTCAATCATTGGCCATTTTTTTCATATCCTTTCACAATTTCATAAGTGTTAATAATGTTTGAGCATCTAGATTAAGCACTCGCTATGCAAATCATGCCATTTCGCATATGCAAATTTTTAATTATTATGAAGTAATGACTTTTTTCAATTAAGCCACGTCGCATTAGGGCAACTGGGAGAGAGCCCAGGCGATACGGCTTTCCATTTCTCCTATGAGAAGATAATTACGTGCAAGAGAAATGGGAAAACGTGCAATGAGGCCAGAGTGAGTTACGGATGCGGGTCCGCAGGGTCGCGGAGTGACTTTTGCCGTAGGCAAAACCCCTCAGCCGTTAGGAGTGGCATTCGTGCGATGCACGAATCCGAAAGCGAATTGCCGCCTGGAGCGAACGACCTATGAGATGAGTGCGGGATCGGCTTCACCGTTTGTTAGGCCACTGTATTCATTCTGTAGTTATTGTATATGATTCAACATATTCGTTTTTAATACTATCAATTCCCAAATGATTTGCATTTAACTGCATTTCAATAAATTCGTATGAAATATCAGAGAAACTTTGAGTCTTGAAGGACATTATAAAATTCCGAATGCTTGATTTAAACTTCTTCAACATACCTCTTCTCATTATTACAACATCATGTGTAAAGTGAGCGTGATATGAAAGTTTCTTTGTAGGAATAATTAAGATCCGACGACATGCCGCCTCTTTTCCATATTCTGATTCAAACCAACCACAATGCTGACTCATTTGGCCAGCTTCAGACTTATTTATTTGATCTCGATCATCATCAACTTCACTCTTACATTCTAGCATTATATACTGATTATTAACCCCACACCATAGATTATCAGGCCCCTTCTTAATAATTTTATCGGGTCTTTCACTAATGAAACCAAGGCAACTGCCAATTTCTTGAAGAGCTCCTTCAAACTTATCAGCAGCCATTCCGAATGAAAGGTTTGACAGTATTCCATCTATTTCAATCAGCAGATTGTTAAAATCCTCTCGATGCAATATCCACTTTTTAATATTCTCAAGCCTATTCTGATGCACATAGTCAATTTTCTTGTAAATAACACCTGTTTTAGGCTTTAATAGCTGAGTATTTAGTCTGTAGCCAGCCGTTTGCTTTTCATTAGACTTTACTTTGTCTGACAAATACAATATTCTTGCGCATTGTTGTAAATACCAACCTTTTTCTAAGTCATCTCCATTTCTCTCATCAGCAAGCCGTTGATAAATTTCAGCAGCTTCATTATATCTCTGTACAATAACTAGATTCTCGGCTTTGTTTTCATTGAGTAATACTTTATAATTTTCAATTTTTTTGGATTCGACACCAATTTCATTCATTGTTTGGCTGTAATATGACTTCCAATCTTCATCTCTGTTCAACACTTGGTGAATAACGCCTTTAATTCTCTCAAGAGGCTCTCCTGAATCAGATTCTTTTGCCGCAGAAGCAACAGTTAAACCGATTTCAATTTGCTTTTTTGTCTGTTCCGAAAATAAATTGCTCGTTAATGGACTTTTTACAAATCGAATAAGATCAGGGCCTACAATAATAATCACACTATAATCTCGTTCTCCTCTTACACTTCGACCAAGTCCCTGCTCTATTTTTTGGGCAATTCGAATATTTATCATATTATTTGAAGAACGACATGATTCTTCATACTTGTCAGAAAGAGAGTCAAAATATGGTAGAGAATCAATTATTAGAATTCTACAAGAATTGTCAGGCAAATCAATGCCGTCATATCTATTTGCAAGAACAAGTGATTGTTCATATTTTCCGTCTTTAAGATTTCCAATTAATTCGAATATTGTTTTGGGTGTTGCTATAATCGACCCAAAGTTTTTGTAGTATTCAGCATCCTTAAAGCTCGAAGTAAGTGAGACTACCCCAAACCGTCTCTTTGCATTAGTTTTACATGCCCACTCTAGCACATATGGCCTATCTAGAGCCTCATCGATTAAAGAAGGAATGAGAATAAGTTTTTCACCAGACCACTTTTGCTTTTTGTTCGTTAAAGGGCTAACGACTGCTTCAGGAGATATTCCGAGATCTCTGCAAAAAAACGAATCATCTTGAGTAGTTGCACTCATTAATATTCGTGTTTTGGCACCTGAAAATACTCCGTATTTATCTATGCAGGTCAAATATGGCGATATTTCTATAGAAGCTCCTGATATAAAGGCTTGACACTTATCAATCCTGTCTTTTAGTATTGGCCATGCAAATTTCACTTCATTTGATTCTCTTGCCCCGGCAAGAATTTTTAATACTTCTGTTTGCTTATCATTCCAACTCCAGTAAGGAATTGGAAGAAATGTACTAAATTCACCAGCCTCTATTTCGCAGAAACTTCCAAATCCTTGCTCTTGAATCTCATCTTTGAACAACCCGAATATCTTTGAGTATGATGCATTTGATTTCGGAATTGTTATGGTATTTGAAGATCGAATAGTATCTATACACGCATGGCTATCATCTAATAGAACCGTATTTATTTGTATTGATTTTGGCCCAATTCCAAATATTGAAAGTCCATTGAATACTTTCTGAACATGAGTTATTAATATTTTTTTTCCTGATATGAATTCGGCTGGAATATCATTATCACTATCAATCTCGGTGTACCTTATTCCAAACTTATCAGCTTCTTGTTTCGTTTGCTGTGCTAGATATATATTTGGGCATATATAAACACATGGTCCTTCGTTAGCATTAATTATTGATTGAAGGAGTAGCAAACCAATAAGTGTTTTACCTTCTCCAGTATGGAGTTTAATCACAAGATCTTTTGATAGTCGGTGATTTGAATTCCATTCATTCAAAATATCCATTTGAGCTTCTCGAAGTGGCCCAACATCACTCCGTCTATCTAAGCTTTCATATATATCTAATGGGTTTATCTTTGCATCAACTTCGCTACTTTTAAGCATCTTTTTGAAATTAACCATTTTACACTCCTGATAGTTTTATGTTTTGATTTGAGATAAAATATATTAAATGGTTTATGTTGTTGATCAAATGTTATAAATGCTTTTAATTTTGTAGCCATAACGTCTAGTTAACATGTGGCAATTCTGCAATGTCGTGGAGACTTTCCCAGGCGTTACAGATTTCAGTTCCCATTCCCGAAATGTAGTTTCCAGAACTGGAATCTGAACAATGAACAGCGAATGAAGTACGGATGCGCTTTTTCCGAGGCTTTGCGCAGCAAAACCGAAGAAAACCCGCAGCCGTATGAATGTCTTTTGGACAAGCCCGATCAGGGCGCAGGACAAATCCGCTGTGAATTGTAGCCTGGAGAAAGGCGGCAGTACCAGCCATCACGTTGAACGTTTGTTAGCTGGTGTTTTTTATCAAAACAATTCAACGTTCTGAATAAACGCCTGTTTTAATGGCGTTTATTTTTTTTGTTATAGCCTTTTTTACTCTGGTTTCTATAAAAATAGCATATAAGCTATTTTGATCTAATAAAAACCGCCTAGTTATTTATGCCTAATTTTCAATATGAAAGCCAATTTCACGAAGCTGTCCAAAGACGTGGTCTTGCATTGAATTTTCACAAACAATCCAATTATTTAATGACGATCCAAGGACTGGAAATTCTCTACTTCGTGAATCATGCTTAAAAACTCCATCACGTACTATAACTTCTATTTCTCCTAATTCCTTAATCTCAACTTCGTAACCTATGCCAATCGGAACTTTCGGATTCAGCCAACCTGTTATATTTTTGCCAATATTTTCTGTGCTTGTAAAATTCGCCAGACGTATTTTTATATCGGAATCCATAATTTGCCATCGAGATTGAATTTGACAATCAGAGGGAATAGCAATCCGTAATTTCAGGTTGTTTTGAGCTGTTATTATTGCAAGGTTTTCTGATCGTTCAGATAAATTATCTATCATCACATTCTCGTAACTGATCTGTCCCTTTTGTCCCCATTGGTCATATTTTGTTGTTCCTACCGTCAATTCTTCAACTCTAATCAAAGATGAGAGTATTCTAACTGTTTGAAAAGCTATTTCAATTGTTTTATTTTTGTTGCCTTGCCAAGTAATTTTTCTATAAAAAGAAGACACAAACGAAGCTATATAAGTATTTTCCATATTGTTTGTTTAGTTTTTATTAAATGATACGCCATCCGGCTACAAGGTCTCTTTGAAAGTTAAAAGCTGGCCCAGTTGAATTTTCAATCCTGATCCTTACATAGTCAACAGTATCGGTTCCATTAACTCTTGAGTTACGAAGCCAATTGAGTACTTCATTCCTTAGATTTTCAATCACTCGGTTGGAGGCTGGCCGTCCTCCTGAAGCATCTGGTACAAAGTCTTCAACAAAATCTCCATTAGCCATATTAACCGAATTGGTAGTTGTGCCCCTTGCCACACCTCTACCTGTTACTCGGGCCTGAGGAGGAGAGTAGGAAGCATAAATTACGGCTTCATAAGGTCCCTGAGACAACTCAGCATTGTGGAATTTTTGTACTGCATCGCTCAGTTGATGAAGTACAGGTCTGGAATTGAGGATTAGCTCACGTACTGTTTTTACTTCAATCTGTTTGCCATGAGACATAGAAACATCCGCTGTTTGAGCCGCTACACCTGGGATGGACTGTTCAGCAATATTAATTGTCTCTCCATCTGACAATTCCGGAATTCTTATTTCCACTTCACGTAATTCACTCATATAGTCCAATAACTGATTGGCAGCCTCTGCACTGCAATTCAAAAGTTGTCTTGCAGTTACAATCTTTGAAGCAGCCCATTGTCCAAATCCTCTTACTCTTGGAGATGCTTGTACGGTTTGGAAGGTTGTAATAAAATTAGGAAATGCACCAGCAATTTGGCGTCCAGCAGTTGTTTTATCCAAAAGACCTTTGCTAGCAGCATTAAGGATTGGAGACGGATCCGTGATGAGCTGGCTTAGTGTAACTGCCGAAATATTTCCAAAAGTTGGATGATCTCTTCGTGCTTCTAAGATTGCCTTATCACCGGCTTCAAATTCTAAATTACTTCCATCTGGTATCCCAATTGCACCATATATATCTATATTCGCTAAAAGAGGGAGTACTTCGGTTTCATCGAGTGTTGCGATATCGATGTTAGTTACTGGTGGACCAAGAGAACCATCTCCCTGTCGCGTATGCCGTTTTAGTCGTTGAATAGTTACTCTTGATGATGTGGCTGAATAATTTTGGATAGCTTCAGGTTTATCAGACAATTCTCCTTGCTGAAGGCTTTTCGCCCCCATCAAATCCGCTTCAGTTTCCAAACCAGCATCATCATTAATATTCACCTCGCCTTTCATCTGCATAGTCGGTTTCACTCGTCCTTGCTTTTGTTGCACCACATGCCAAGCTTCATGAGGTAAATGCTTTTCTTGTCCAGAAGCTAAATGTATATCCGTTCCTTGTGCATAAGCATGCGCTTGTAATTGAGCGGGCTTATCAGAGCTATAATGCACCTTTACATCATCCATTGAATAGCCAGAAAGGTTTTCAATACCTGTTTTTAGATTATCAGGTAAACCAGTCTTATTTACTATCTTTTGGGTGGGTTGTTGCTGTTGTGCAGAATAATTGTCCGCCATGGCCTGCAACAGAGCTGCTTGTTTTACCCGAGGGCTATTATTTGCCATCTCTTGCAGTTTCCGCTGCGCAATTGCCTCTGGTCGATTGTCGACAAACTGAAAAGTAGACTCACCACCACCTTGCTTTTGCGAAACTGCATTCGCAACCGATTGACTTTTATTTTCTTGTGTTTTGTCAGCGTGAGCATTCATAATTTCATTCTTTTCAAGTTTTTGTCAATTACCTATAACTACATTATATACGTGCATTTGTACCTCTTGTGTTATAAGGATCATTTTTGTGTTATAAGGATCATGGTTTACACTTTTTTCAACTGAGAGTGTAAACCATGAAGGTTTATAAGTTGAACTTTTCGACTTCGTAAGTTTTCCCCGTTTTCTCATTGAAATATCCTAATAAGACATGTCTATAATATAATTCCCAAACACCATCTAATACCTCTTTTATTCCTATCATTTTTCCACTTAGTGCCGTACTCACAGGCATCCAATATTTTGATTTCCATCGAACAAAACCATTGGCACTAACCATACGTACATCAAAATCTCGATCATAATCACAATCGTAAATGATACCTGCATAATTTCTAGGAGACTTTTCATGCACCGACACAGGACGACGCATATCCAACGCTTCATGTGGTCGTATTGTGTTGTAGTCTATTACAAACTGATCAAATAACCGTTGCTGGTCTGCTAAGTTCCTTCCTGGTGGCCTCGTCGCCTCTGCTTTCAAATCTCTATGCATTCGCTCATGGCGACCATTTTGTGTAGGACACCCAGGATCGGAATATACAGGCGTAATCCCCAACTCCATAAACCAGACCGATAGAAACGTCATACGCCTTAATGAGTTCACACAACCGAAGGGAGAACCATTATCTGTGTGTATCATTTGCGGTAAGCCAAACTCCTTAAAAACCCTTTCAAATACAGGCCTCACTAGCTCTGTCACCGCCCTCTCTAACCCCTCTACTGCGAATAAATACCGACTTTTTGAATCTGCAATCGTTAAAGGATTACAATACTGTTTGTTTAACATCCGAAACTTACCTTTAAAATCTGCGCTCCATATTTCATTAGGCGTCTCTGGATCAAAATAGGGGTTTATTTTTGCAATTCGATTGATTCTCACTTTTCTTGGTTTTACTAAACCATGCTTCTTAAGGATGCTATTTACAGTGGTTTCGGATGGAACACTCTCTTCTTCCCAATCATCTAGTAGTAAGCATCTTAGTTTTCTTGTTCCCCATCGAGGGTGATTTTTTCGCAATTTTAAAAGGTCTTCTATAACTTCGTTTGGAGTAGAATAGGGGTGACTTTTATGCGCTCTCGTTAAGCCTTCAAGAGCGTCTTCACCATATTCATTGAAGTTTTTAAGGATGGCATATCCAGTCACTCGACTGATACCAACATGAGAACATAATTCGGTCATTGTGAACTTTTCAGTCTGATATAATGCAATAAATTTGCTTTTTTCGCTTACCATAGTTTGCTCCTTCCAAGGCATTTTTACCCCCATTTTTGAGGGTTTTATAATACCAAAAAGTGTAAACCATGATCCTTTATAAGTGTAAAGGATGATCCTTTACCGTACATTTGTCCAGCTAACGTTGAGGTAAGCCGCGGCGCATTTGGGCACCAAGTCACGAGCCCAGGCGCTACGGCTTTCCATTTCTCTCCGAGAAGATAATTACACCCGAGAGAAATGGGAAGACGTGTAATATAGCGGTTTGAAAATATCGAACAGAAAAAATGTCTGAGTTAGTTGGTTTTCAATTGGTAAATTCAACCAATGGAAACCGAAATGAACAAGAAGAATCCCGCAGTAACCGCAACCGCCAAACGCTCACGTAGAGTTCTTGACGATGTTTTCAAGACT
>JAFGWG010000113.1 GCA_016937255.1 Bacteroidales bacterium | reverse complement strand
TTTATTAGCTCCCTGAAATTTGGAAGTTCCATCGGCACGATATGTCGCTGTTAATAGGTAACGATCTTTGAGGCTGTAGGCAATACGCCCAATGTATGACTGCATGGTTACTTTACTTCTCCAGGAACCAATAGATTGAGATTTTGCAATGCCCAGATTGTCATATCCAACAGAAATTGGACTAACTTCAGAACCATAAGCATTAAATCCACTGTTCTCAAAAGAGCTTTGTTCGTTAACTGCTGTTGCAGTAATTCGGTGAAAATCGTTAATATTCTTATTATATGTCAGAATATTCTGGTTGGTCCATGTAAAGGATTTTCTTTCGCTCAATGCAGCAGAAGTTTTGCCTGAGGTGATGTATTCATTTTGTACACTACCACGCTGATAGCTATTAAAGTCAGCACCATAAACAATATCAAAGGTAAAATCGGATAAAAATTTGTATGTAGCCTTGGTGTTGAATGTGGTAGTGTTTGAAAAATAATCTTCAAACTGTTCCTCAAGCATCATAATTGGGTTGCGTGCATTTGGAGAGGCTAATTTATCCTGCATATTCCAATCGCCATTTTCATCATAAATTGGGAAAGTTGGTGAATATATCAGTGCATTCCATGTTGGTGAGTTCTTTCCTCCATTAGCCATATTATTCAAACCATTCTTTTTACCAATATACAGGTTCATATCAACATTCAAATTATCAAGGACATTAACAGATACATTTGAACGCACAGAATACTTTGATTCTTTACCATTTAGAAGAATACCCGTTTGATCGACATAATTACCAGAAAGATAGTATTGCATATCTTCATTTCCACCTGAAATATTTAGCTGGTAATCCTGTGTCAGACCTAATTTGTAGATTTCATCCTGCCAATCAATACCAGGCATCATACTAAACTCATTCATTTGTTCTTCAGAATAATAATCGGGACGATATTCATTTACCAATTTGGCAAAATCAGTAATATTTAGGAGATCATACTTTTGAGGTAAAGAACTAATTCCTGTATTTATATTCAACTCTAAATGAGATTCTCCATTCTTAAGGCCTCGTTTTGTAGTAATCAGAATGACACCATTTGCTCCCCTCGATCCATAAATCGCTGTTGCAGAAGCGTCTTTTAGCACTTCAATTGACTGTATATCTTTTACATTAATATTACCAATCCCTACATTTAAAGGGACCCCATCAACTACATATAGCGGATTGTTATCGCCTTTCATAGAATTGATACCACGTATACGAATTTTTGCTTCACTACCTGGTGAGCCGGAATTTGAAGATACAACCACTCCAGACAAACGGCCCTGAAGCGCCTGTGATATTGTTGTGACAGGTTGATTTTTAAAGCTCTCAGCTGTAACTGATTCCACTGAACCTGATAAGTCGCTTTTCTTCATCGTGCCATATCCAATTGTTACAATTTCGTCGAGCCCAATTGCATCGTCTTCCATCAAAATGGATAAAGTTTCACCAACAAAAGCCTTAACTTCTTGTTTTTTCATTCCAACAAAAGAAAAAACCAATTGGGCACTTTCCTGATCATATTCTAAGTAGAATTCTCCTTCTTCATTGGTTATTGTTCCTATGAAGCTTCCTTTAATGGTGACATTTACACCAGGAATTGGATCATTGTTCTTTTTCGATCTAACAATTCCTTTTAGTTTGTTGTTTTGGACTAATTCGTTATATTCCTGTAAATTATCAGATGCATAAAGATGATTAATCGATAGTTCTAACATCAATAATAGCAGAATCGATAAGCCAATCAGCATTTTTAATTGTCTTGATTTTTGCATAACGGTTTATTTATTTGTTTTGGTTTTTTATATTAAGTAGCTTATCAATCCATTTTAATTAGAATAGATTGATAAGCATCAATTGCCAGTTTAGCCATATTTCCGCCCAAGTACTTTTGAATTGAATCGTTGGTAAAAACCACATCATTATTGTTAATTCGAGGGTCGGGATGTTTTCCATTCTTTGTTAATCCATTAAACATAGACCTAAAACCTCCAAAATTCCAAGTCATTTTACCATATGGAAAATCAGAAGCACAAATCAAATTTTCAGAAAAAGGCTCCCCCTTCATTTCATAGGAGATTAAGTCACTTTCAATGTGGCAATCACGTTTGGCACTAAGAATAAATTTTAGATTTGGATTATTAAGTCCAAGTAATCGGGCTTTTGTATAGGTTTCTTCTGCTTCCATATAACCAGCTCCTCCTCCACCCATATGGACAGCAATTAACGTTTTACCATTTATAGCGTCGACTAATTGACTAAGGGCTTCAACTGGTGTAAATGGTGTATCTGCGCCAAAATGAAAGGCAGGAATTGCACCATAATGGTAAATTTCTTCAACCAATTCACGAACAACCGGACTGTCTATCATAAACCCATTTTGTGCAGGATTCATTTTCACAATTGGAAAGCCAAATTCTGTTACCAACACAGCAATCATTTGTTTTGCCAATTTTACAGACATTGCTTTTGGGTCAATCCAACCACCTGGAATAAATTTATGTGGATATTTAGTAACTGTTTCGTATATGAATTGATTGGCTGACAGAAGCGATTGATAATTAAAATTTTCATTTTTAACATAAAGGGTAGCAGCTGGATTTTGCCAAATCATACACATATCTACTCCAGCAATATCCATTTCACTCAATATTTCATTTAAACCAACCGGGCGTCCTTGATAATAGTTTGGTTCATTATCCAAAGTAGTTTTAAAAGGTTCAACCAGGTTGGCAACATCTGTCAAATGAACGTCACCATCTATGACCAATTTGTCTTTGTTGGCCACTAAATACTTCAATCTTTCATTTATTTCTTCTTTTATCATAAAAGTGTATTTTTGATGACTGCAATTTGATAAACAAACAAGTCATAAACCACAAATAATGATGGTAAAAAGGTTAGATATAAAGGCAACGTTCCCGGGAACGTTCCCATAGATATAAAAAAAGGGCCAACCATATGGTCAGCCCTTTACCTAAAACTAATTACTAATTAATCACTATAAATTTAACTCTACTACTATTGCTTTTCAAGAAGTATATTCCATTTTTAAAAGATGATATGTCAATTCTACTGTTTTTTTGATAATTACTCACAGTAAGAATTTTTAAGCCATTCATAGAAAATATTTCAATCGTATCAGCTGAATCAGAAACATAAATCGCTTTATTAGTTGTAGGATTAGGGTAAACTATTAATTTATTCTCAATCAAATAGTCTACTCCACTAGGCACATACTCTCCAATCAGTCTCAAGACACCAGCATCGTCTAGTGACGACCAGTTTTCATCTGCAGATGGGCCTTCACCATTGTTACACCATACCATACGATTTCGGACATTTTCATTGTCGTTATCAGGACCATCATTATCAACGCCAACTACATCAAATCCAATCTCCAAATTGCTACCAGGATTAATAATTTCACCTTCAAAATCAGGTAGATCGGACCATGAAACAAAGAATTCGTAAGTTACATTGGTTCCATCCACTAAAATTGAATAAGAAGAAGAAGCTCCCCAGGTACCATTGCCAGTTATTGCTTTAGGAGCAAGTTGAAAGTGTCCCTGCTTATTTTCAGCCCCCAGGCCATCCATTAACAAGTCACTATTCATGTCAAAATACACTTCCACTTTATCCTTTTCCCAGTCTTGCCCATGATCTCCTTCAACATAAATTATATCATCATTGATGGTTACCCCAACATAAATACCACTACCATTCCAGATAGCCTTCCATGAACCTGTATAATCAGAATCGCCAGAGAAACTCTCCTCAGAGAATGGTCGGCTAATGACATATTCAATAGCATTTTCCCAGGCAATATCGTCAAGAACACCGTCTAAAACCACCTCATCTTCAGTGATCTCAGCAACAGCACTTTTCTTTGAGTAACCAGCATCGCCTTCCAGTTTTAACAATCCTGCATCATTTAGTGATTTCCAATTTTCTAAAGCAGAAGGACCGTCGCCGTTATTGCTCCATATCAAGCGATTACGCACATTGGCATTATCATTATCAGGTCCGTCATTATCTACCCCAACAACATCGATTCCAATAATCAAATCATTTCCCGGTGCAATAATATTTCCATTAATATCAGGTATGTCTGACCAGGCAATAAATAATTCGTAATTACAATTTGCACCATCAAGCGTGATTGAGTAGGAGGATGCAGCACCCCAGGTACCATCACCTGCAACAGCAGTTGGTGCAACCTGATAATGCCCTTGTTTGCCTTCAGCACCAATGCCATCAGCCAAATGTTCAGTATTCATATCAAAGTAGACTTCGATTTTATCTTTTTCCCATGCTTGTCCATGTGTTCCTTCAACATAAAGGATATCATCCTTTATGCTTACGGCAACATAAATCCCATCGTTATCCCAAACGGCTTTCCATGAACCAGAATAATCGGCTATTCCTGAGAAAGATTCGCCCCTAAATGGCCGTGTCATTTCGTTTGCAGATGTCTTACCCCAAGCCATGTCGTTTAAAACACCATCAATAACAATCGTTTCTTCAGCTACAATAGCAGTTGCATTCTTTTGATAGAAAGGGAGACTACCTGCTAAATTAACTAAACCAGCATCGTCCTGTGATTTCCAGTTTTCCAATGCCGATGGACCATTTCCATCATTGGACCAAACCAAACGGTTTCTAACTTTACCATCGCCACCTTCGGCACCATCGTTATCAACACCAACCACATCGAATCCTATGGCTAAGTTCTCCATTGGACGAATCCGTTCACCATTTACATCCAGCAGGTCAGACCATGCAACGAAGAATTCATAATTGCAGTTTGCTTCCTGGACAACTATAGAATAGGATGACATTGATCCCCAATTATAAGAACCATTTTGGGCCACCGGTGCAATCTGGTAATGTCCTTTTTTCCCTTCAGCTCCAGTTCCATCCTGAATGTTTTCGGTGTTCATGTCAAAATAAACTTCAATTTTATCTTGTTCCCATGCTTTTCCATAACTTCCATCAACTTGTAGAACATCATCTAGTATTTCGACAGCTATAAAAATTCCGTCCTCGTTCCACAAGGCTTTCCAACTTCCTGCGTAATCTTCATTTCCATTAATTGTTTCACCAGAATAAACCCTTTTCATAAGTTGGGCAGGAGCAGTATTCCATTCCGATTCATCAAAAGTTCCGTCGACCTTAATATGTGCTGTATTAGCATAAATTGTAGCTGATTTTCTATTATGAACTGCTTGCCCTGCCAATGTAATTCTACCAGCATCATCAAGATTGTTCCAATTTTCGGTTGCACCTGAACCTGATCCGTCGTTTGACCAAACCAGTCGATTTCTTACGGCCCCGTTATCCGGACCGTCGTTGTCAACACCATAAATATCAAAACCAATAATCAGGTCGTTGCCAGGAGTAATTTCATTATCATTTATATCCAAAAGATCTGACCAAGCAATGAAATATTCAAAAACATAGTGAGTTTCATCAAGTGTAACTGCAAAATTTGATGATACTTTCCATTTATAATGGCCCGGAATCACCTTTTGGGCAATTTGGAAATGTCCCTTTCCTCCGGCTTTGCCCCCCAAACCATCTTCCAGATTGGTGGAATTCATATCAAAATACAATTCGATGATATCTTTCTCCCAAGATTGGCCATAAGATCCTTCAGTGTAGTTTACATCATCTATCATACTAACT
Organism: Bacteroidales bacterium; assembly: GCA_016937255.1. Taxonomy (GTDB): domain Bacteria; phylum Bacteroidota; class Bacteroidia; order Bacteroidales; family DTU049; genus BM518. Next base: position 3,082 of record JAFGWG010000113.1, on the reverse strand, counting down.
GCAATGTATAATCCATCTTCATTCCACAATGCTTTCCAAAAACCAGAAAAGTCATCATCACTTTCAAAAGTTTCTGCACCAAAATTTCTTTCTATCCAATTCAGTGCTGCATCTTCCCATGCTTCATCATTTAATATTCCATCAACACTCTGATTTGACATTGTGTAATTAATAATTGATGATGATTTTACAAACGATTCATCTGATTGTGCATTACTGTTAAAAGAAGCGCCAATAAATGCAGCAATCATTAATAGGCTTAATAAATGATTCTTCATAATTTTAAAGTTTAGTTTTACATAGATTTTCATTGAGAAAGGTTTCAATTATTTGATAAATTAAACACCATCTCTTTATTAACCTGCACATTAAATGATATATTAATACAGTTTAAAGCGATATCGATACCGGCATCGGTACCGGGAACGTTGCCAGATTGAAAAAAAAAATTGGGATTGAAAAAAATCAACCCCAATCTAATGATTCAAACTAAACTACATATAATTAACCCAATATTATAATATTCACTCTTTAACAATCCGGTAATTTACTGTTGAATTACCACTTCTTAAGTTTACAATATAAATTCCTGAAATTAGATCAGACAAATCTATTGTGTGGTTTTCACTACCTGTAAGATGAACAGATTTTACAATGGTTCCAGACGTTGAAAAGAAGTTTACGAAAGCACCTGACAGATTGCTATCTGTATATATCATCACTTCATTTTTCACAATTGTTGGGAATACCTTCGTTTGGTCAATTATATTTTGTGCAGATGTTTGGATTGGGCCTTCAACCATCCAAGTAATCATTGCATCAAAAATTTGCCATGCATCTGAAGTTAAAGCCGTTGCAGTATTGTCGTGTAAAAAGATAAAACCTCTTGCAGCAGGGCTAATAAAATCTGTGGCCATTTCAACTCCTTCAGGGAATACAAATGCCGCGCAAAGCGCAGAATCTAAATAATTTGCCATAGTAGTTCCCCAAGTAGTATTATTTTCTGCTAAAGCTACAATATCATCCTTTTCATAGGAAAGAATTTTAATTGCATTGGCATTGGGATTTGATAACGTACCACAATGACCAGCGTGGCCCTCTATTTCATTCATTAAGGCTTGGATCTCGGCTGGCTTTCCAGCTGTAAGACCCTGATTCACTACGCCTTGATCTTGATTGACATTAAGGTATTCATAACTATTCACTAACCCTTCTCCATCAGTCTTGTAAGGGAAGTTTTCGTAATAAATATTACCATTTTCATTCATATTTGTCATGCTTAATTTACCAGCATGCAAAGCAAACGACTCCCAAGTAATTAATGGAATTTCAAGTTCTGCATAAGGAGTAGCATCACCCGAACTAATTGTTGAGGAAATCAACATGATATCAAAACCAGCTGCTTCCTCGGCAGTGGCAATATCAGGTGTAACGACTGTTATAGAATTGCCATTGCTTTCTAAGTGCTGGACAACTGCTAAATCACCAGGTACGTCGGGACTTCCAACTAAAAAGTAAATGTTGTATCCTGCATAAGACTGATATGAAAGAATTATGCAAAAAATTGCCAACACAATTGCCATAAAAGTAGATTTTTTTCTCATAATGTAAATTTTTATTAATTAGCTAAAATATTGATGACGTGAGAAGATTCAGATTGATAAAGTACTCTACCATCTTCTTCTGATTTTGATGCAACGAGCGTAATGATGTATGTTCCTGCTTCCTTGTAAGAATATTTCATTTGTTGTGTAGTTGTTATATCAAAACCTGTATTCTCAATAATGTTTCCCCTTTTATCAACCATCAAAGTATCATTACGAAGCTCATATACATGAGTAGTATCACCTGTCCATATACTTATAAATTCAGCATTTGCAGAGCAACTAATTAAATCAATCTGTTCACCAGCAAAAGCCTTACTTGGTGCATTTAAGCATGCAATAGGTTTTTCAATTTCTTTAGAACAAGAAAATAGAATAAGTCCCAATAAACCAGTCAATATTGTTTTTCTCATAACAAATAAATTTTAAAGATTAATAGCCGTAATTTTGAACTAACAACGGATCCAGATCAATAGCTTCTTGTGGGATTGGAAGCAAATACTGGTAGGTTTGAATTTGAATACCCCGATCTTTTTCAATCCATTCTCGCAATAAACCAGATCTTTTTGCATCAAAATACCGGTTGATTTCATAAGCAAATTCGAATTTACGCTCGTCATAGATCCTCAGGCGTAAATCATCCTGGCTAGCTGACAGAATCGATTCCAAACCAGCTCTTTTGCGAATAACATTTAATGGTTCAAGAGCTTCGCTAGTACGTCCCAGTTCATTAAGTGCTTCAGCTTTTATCAGAAAAGCATCGGCGTAACGTAATATTTTATAATTTACAGGACTTGACTCTCTTTCGTCAGTGTAACCCCACACCCATTTTATGCACATATTCCCGGCTGAATTCATACTTGCTCCATACAAACCCTGGTTACCATCCCAGACAAAAAAGCCTTCATCATTTGGCAGATCTTGCCCCCATTGACGTAGCCAGAGTGTATCACCAGGAGCTAGAAGAGTTGCGGATTTCCTTTTATCACCCGGTTCATAACTATCAATAAATCCTTGTTTGGGGAAATTTGAGGTATAACCATTATGAACAACACCACCATAGCTATTTACAGTTGCAGGAATATCAAAATCATTAATGTTGGATCCCTCCTGATTTAAGTTGCCAGCATTCCATCTTCCAGGCCAGTATGAAACATACTGTATTTCGAATAACGATTCTCCGTTTGCCAAATCACCATCGTTTTCACACCAGAAGGCAGCCTGATAGCCACTTTTAATTTTCTCTTTATTTTTGGCTTCGGTGGGAATAGCACTTAGTAACCGACCACTACCAAGATCATCGTCGACCCAAAGATTGTATTGATTCATATCAATTACACTTTGGGCATATTCCAAAGCTTTGCTCCAGTTCTCAGAAGAAGCATCATCACGTGTTTTGAGCCATTCACCAGTTGCAGGATCAACCATGAATCCTGCACGACTGAGGTATACTTTGGCCAATAGTAATCTTGCAGCAC
>JAFGWG010000112.1 GCA_016937255.1 Bacteroidales bacterium | reverse complement strand
TACCATACGAATACCGTAACTTTTGAAGGGTCCGCTATTGTTGCGCAGGTTTTCGATGGTGTTGTTTTTAATATAGCAATTATTTGCCGTATTTATGGAAATACCAGTTTTGGCTTTTGATATGGTATTGTTGGTAATGTAAAATTCTTCCCATTTATACTTGGTGCCCAGCACCTGAATCGCGGTAGCGGTAAGTGGATTCCCGTTCCATGTAAAAGTATTGCTTTCAATATAGCTTGGCATTTTTAAGTTGAGATATGCATAAACACCAACGGCCGTATTGGTGAAACTGTTGTTGGCAATAAGCATGGTGCTAAACTGATGAAACCATGAGTATTTTACACCATAGTTCTGAATGGATTTGAATTCGTTGTTTTCCACCTGCAATTGCTGTTGGTATTCGGCAACCACTCCGTTTAAGCAATTTTGGAACAGGTTTCCGTCAGCAGGGTTTATACCCCCGACGTAAGATATTAATAAGGGCGTATTTATGTCTGAAAATCCATTGCTAATATAGATTGCAGCTTTAGTAATTTGGAATAGTTGAGTTGTATGAATATTTTTGAAAGTATTGCCTTTTACAATAATTTGTGAACTTTCGCTCCAGATACCGTTAAGTAATCCTTTGAAAGTATTGCCGGGACCTATCATGATATTCTGTGATTGATTGGTTTCAACGCCACAGAAAGCATATTTACCATTATATGGGGGCCACATGGAGCCGGCATCACATGAAATATTATTATTGCTGAATACTCCTGTGAATCCTGCCGGGGCATTTATTACGGATAAAACACAATTGTTGTTTTTGACTGCGTCATTATCATGAATATTATAATAGGCTCCATCGTTAGAAACAACAAAATCTATGGCATCAAGTATCTTGCTTCCCGAAACCTCAATAGTTGTTGTATTGTCTATAAGCTCAATGCCCTGCCACATGTACTCACATCCTGCGGCTAGGGCACATGTTGTAAAACTTGTATTCACTCCTGGGCTAACAACAATTTTAGCCATTGGACCAAACCAGATATTTGTTCCGGTAAAATCCTGATCGGCATCGAATGTTACTTCGCCGTTTATCATGATTGGGATTTGACCAAAACTATTGTACGAAGTTAATGTGGTATCACTAAGATAAATAACTGTGTTTGAGTCAGTGCAACAAGGGAAAAACAGAAGAGTATCGATTGATTTACAGCCTCCATTTACATCAGTTGCTTGAATGATAATGTATGTTGGAATAGTGAGAAGAGAATTATTGGTTACCATGACAACATTTGCTCCATTATTACCATAGAGGAAATTCAATGCACCAATAGGAGACACATGCCAAGTGTAATTGTAGTAAGGTACAGGATTAATTATACTTCCATGAATAGTATCTGTTGAACAATTGGTAAAATAATCAAGTTCAGCTTCAAATACCGGTAAGTCTCTAACATAAACATTATTTGTGTATGATTCGGTGTTTCCGCAATCGTCAGTTATTGTCAATTGAATCGGAAATGTTCCTGAGTTTGGAAAAGTATATGACACAATCGGTCCAGAAGCAATATTACCATTGCCAAAATCCCATTCATAAGCCGTAAAAGTGTTTAAAGGGCAGTTTGTTTGTGCATAAAGGTTGGTGGCGCTTCCAACGCAAACCGTATCATAAGTAAAATATGGCTGATTGCTGATATAAACGGGGAGTGTTAAAGTGTCTGTTCCACAAGCATTTTCCCACCATATTGTTACACTATCCACTCCGGTAAAATTGTATTTTGCTACATAGGGTGGCTGCCCTACGCCTGCGGGGAGCGGGATCCCATTATGCCAATAAATCCAGTGGTTTGTGCATTCGTAAAAACCATGTGCATTATAATCGAAAATTACACTATCTTGATATCCACTGTTACAAGAAGGGCAGACAGGTGTGGGTTGAACAGTTGCAGTTATAACAGGGGCTTCGATAGTCTTAATAATTAGTTGAACCCAGGCCTTAAAAGGATATGTAGCAAAATTGTGATCAAAGAACAAGACATCAACTGTATCGTATCCAACTGTTGAATAATAACGATATTTAGGTTGGGCACTAATTTGATCAATATATGCAGTATTTCCGTTTACTCCGTGAAAGTACCATTCAAATCTGTAATTTGGATCACTCCAATTAGCGTTAAGGTTAAATTTCATGCTATCAGGACCACAATTGGTCATTTCACATATGCCATACTCAACATCGTCATCAAAGAAAAATGGAGTTCCATTATCATTTAATCCATCTGCACCACACAAATCGCAATTGGTTGTGCCTGAAAAATTATATAGACAATGATATAATGTAAACCAAAGCTGTTTTTTCAAACAAATATCAAAATCATAGATATTCAAAGGACTTACGACCTGTAATTGTATTTTGAATGTGTCTCCAATTGTTGGAACCGAGAATGATTTAGTAAAGGTGGATAGATTTATACTGATCTGATCAATAAGAGAATCATTACTGTTGTAAATCAGCATTTTTTCAATAACAATATTGTGTATTAATGAATAATTTTCGAGAACACTTAGTTCAAAATTAGTAGAATTTGACACAAAAAAGTAATCAATAGTGTAGTTTCCATAGAAGGTGTCGGTTTGAAAAACACAAGAATCGTGTGGAAAAAGAAAACCTCCATTCGCAATTGAGCTTTGCTGCCCCTGCACAATGCCTCCGCCCATCAATATAGAAGTGAATACCAGCACAGCAAATGTTTTTAGTAGAAGCGAATTTCGCTCAAACCGTGATTTTCTGTGTGTGTGTGTGTGTGTGTGGATGCTCTTAGACATCCTGCATCAGATGTGTGTTTTGATGCGCTCATTTTAAATTTTAATTTCATATAATGTAGGTTAATAGTGTTTAATGGTGCTAATTTAGTAAATTATTTGGAAAAAATGATGGTTTGTGGGTGAAAAATAAAAATACACCTCATTGGTTCAAATATCTTAAAACCAATCATAAATCAATGTTTATAATCCATAATTCCATTACCTTTGCATTGTGCTAAATAAACTACTCTTCTATATCATTATCAAACCCTTTTCGTATTTACCGATGCCGATTTTGTACGGTATTTCAGATATTTTCTATTTGTTTTTACTTACGGTTTTCCCTTATCGGAAGAAAGTGATTTTGAGAAATTTGGATCTCTGCTATCCTGATATGACCAAGAAAGAAAAGCGAAAATTCTTACGCAAAAACTATTTTTATCTCAGCAATATATTGGCCGAAGGCATTAAAAACCTGAGTATTTCGCAGCGAAGACTGCAAAAACGCATGGTGATAGAGAATGTGGAAATTTTCGATAAGTTTTTCGATGAAGGTAAAAGTGTAATTATTGCTTCATCGCATTATAGCAATTGGGAGTATTTAATTACGGTGCAGAATTTAGCCATTAAGCAGCGAGCTATTGGAATTGGGAAGCCGTTGTCGGAAAAGTTTCTGAATAATAAGCTCAATTCTTTGCGTGAACGAAACGGCATGAAGGTGGTCAGCGCTAAAAATTATAAAGAAGACATTACACAAAGAATAAAGGATGGTGAGCTTATGGCTATTTTGGCACTTGCCGATCAGTCGCCATCAAAGAAAAACGCATATTGGGCACCGTTTTTTAATGTGGAATCTGCTTTTGCATTCGGGCCCGAATATATGGCTCATCAATTTGATTTCCCTGTAGTTTTTCTTAAAACCCGCAGAATTAAGCGCGGTTATTACCGCTCGGAAGCCAGTATTATTAGTGCAGATCCTACCAAAGAACCATACGGGAAAATTACCGATACTTATATTCGACTGTTGGAAGAGCAAATTAGGGAAAAACCCGAACATTGGCTTTGGTCGCATAAGCGCTGGAAACATAAAATTCCTGAGAATTTGCAAGAACTTAAAAAGCAGCATCGCGATTTCTTTTTGCAGCGGTTTGGAAGGCAGTAGAATTGGCTGCCACTCTTCGACTAAGCTCTGAGTGACGAAGCCTTTTTTATAACCTATTGTGGTACGATGCAAAGCAAATAAACTCGTGAATTAGTGGATAAAAAATTAGTGATTTATGCGGATACACAGAAAATCTGTACCTTCGCATTTGCCATAAAGGCATGTTTATTGTTTAATTCTTGAACAAAAAATGTTATGAAAAAAGTCTTTCTTATTCTTGTTTTTGCGCTGAGCGTTAATGTATTATTTGCCCAAAACACAACTTACCAGGGTGTGGTGGAAGAATTCTTTAGTTTATATGAAAATAAAGGTCCTAATGAGGCTGTTGACTTCATCTTTTCGACCAATAAATACCTGGAAAGTAATCAGGATCAGGTGACGGCAATCAAGCTGAAACTTGGAACTGCTGTTGCGGTTATTGGTGAATATACTGGATATGAACCAGTTATTGTAAAAGAAATTGGTCAAAGTATGATGCAGGGAACGTATATGGTGAAGTATTTACGCCAACCTTTATTTTTCACATTTATCATGTATAAACCTGAAAAATACTGGCAAATTCAAACCTTGCGCTTCGATGATAAACTCAGCGAAGAACAAATTGATCGATTTACGAATATAGCAGATTAAGAGCTATTGCTTCGAAATCATAGTTCTGTACTGCGTATTCGCGTTCTCTACATGCAAGAGGTAATTTCCTGAAGGAAGATTACTGATATCAATGCTGAATTCTTTTGTAGAAGCTTTTCCACTTGCATTAATACGTCCTTGAAGATCAAAAACAATCCATTTAATATCATTGCCTTGAATCTCTTTCATTGCAATATGTAATAATCCTTCACTTGGATTTGGATATACCAGCATGGCTGTATGTGCTTCTTCAATACCGACATTGGCATTATATGAATCGGAATACAGTGGGCTTTCCCAGATTCCGCGACCGTAGGTGGCAGCCACAATTTTCTGGGCATGGTATTGAATTTCCAGTTCTGTAACTACAACAGACGGCATTCCGGTGGTGTACATAATCCAAGGAGTTGCAGTTTGCATTAGGCTGTCATTGGTATAAAACACGCCAATATCGCTACCGGCGTAGAGCCCGTTTATGGTGTCTCCGCCAGCTGTAAGTCCAGATTGGTGTACAATACAATTGAACGGAACATTGGGCAAGTTCTCTGAAATATTGGTCCAAGTTGTTCCCGCATCTTCGGTCATATATACTTTTTTACCAGTTTCAAAGCCGCTAAAAGTGACATAGATTTTTTCAGGATCATAAGAGTCGGCTGCGATATAGGTTAGAAATGCCTGACTCATCGGGAGCGTTCCACGGATAGAAACCCATGTGGCACCTGCGTCGGTAGTTTTATAAATGTCTGAGCTGTTGGCTGCGTAGATATATCCCGGATTTGTAGGGCTTATCGCCAGACTTGTAAGACTTTTTGTGGTTGAGAAACTTGATATTTTAGTCCAAGTATCACCTAAATCAGTGCTTTTCCAAACATTTTTAAACCCGGCAAAAATTTCATTGCTGAAATATGGATGCTGTGCAAATGGAGTTACCCAATCGCCGGTTTCTCCAGCATCTGTCATAGGTTGCTCGAGAGAAGACACATAGTTTTGACCACCATCATAAGAGCGACTTAAAGTTCCGTTATAATTTGTGGCCCACATGGTGTCGGGATTATCGTGGTGGATAAATGCTTCCATTCCGTCGCCACCAAAGGTTTGTATCCATGTGCCATTATTGAAAAGGAAAGTACCATTATCCTGTGTTCCGCCAATTACCATATCATCTTTCGCACGGCAAAGTCCAATACGGTAATATTCGTTGGCGTGAATGCCTGCTGAAATATCCTGCCACTGAGTTTCCAGTGTATAGCAGCCGGGAATAATTTCAAAAGTTGTAAAATTAAGGCAGGGAAGTACATTGTCGAGATTGCCAATCACTAAAGTATCTGCAGTATAAATTCCACCGTCAGTTCCTTGATAAAAATCTCCGGTAAGTGGATGAAATGCTGAGAAATGCTGATCGGCATGAATGCTGCGGCCAAAATATTTGAGCCAGAAACTAACCACATTCCAAGTGCTGGAATCGCCACCCTGACCACCGTTGGTACTTGCCCACATGTTTACCCCGCCGGTATATACCAAATCTTTGTTGTTTGGATGAACCAATAAGGTAAGGTCGTAAGTACCTTGTCCATTATCATCGGCAGGAACACCGGGGAATGTGAATCCAAAATATCCGCCATCGGCCCAGCCCAGCATGTTTGGAGCTTTATTGGTTCCGGTGTATGAAGATTCTTGGGTCCATGTGTCGCCATTATCTTGAGAGCGGTAAAATCCATAGAAACCACCATTAGAACGACAGGAGATGGCATATACGGTATTGGTATCAGAAGGTGCAATGGCAAGTTCTGTTCTATATATGGCGCTGAATGGTAGAATACCGGTTGGGAGCTCTGTCCAGGTTAACCCAAAATCATTAGAGCGATAAACAGCTGCTCTGCTGTTTGGAACACCAGGAATAAATAATCTGGCTACAAAAATCTGATTGGGGTTCAATGGGTTCACTTCAATGTCGGTATATTCTCCTGTTAGGGTTTGAGTCCAATTGTCTCCATAATCGGTCGATCTCCACATTCCTGCACTTCCTCCTGTTAAAAGATATCCGGCAGAATCGGTATTGATAACCACTTTTCTGAGTAGAGAATTTTCTTCTGCAGTTGCATCGAAAATTAGTCCGGTACTATCCCAAGTTATACCACCATCGTATGAACGCAGTACACCCATTCCATATTCGTATGTTCCACCGTATGCCACCAAGCTCATTACAATATGGTCGATATCTCCGGTAGCGAGATACATAGTGTCGGGGTGTATGGGGTCGATGGCTATATCGCTAATACGAAGTACTGGCAGATTATCAGTTAGAGATATCCATGTTGCTCCATTATCGGTCGATTTCCACGCACCACCCTGCGATGTTCCTGCAAAAATAGTATTGGTGTCTGTGGGATGGAATGCAATGCAGTTTACACGTCCCATTCCGGTAATATTGCTGGTATCAGAACATGTTGGAACATAAGAAGGGCTTATACTAACCCAGTTTGCATTTCCGCGGTATGACCCGTATTTACTATCGAATTCGTTCTTTTCTTTAAGTATGTATTTTGCATTAGGCAGGTCACCATTATAAGCTCTTTGTTTGTAAAACCAGTGCCAGCGTTTGAAGGATTTCCAGCCTTTAACCTGACTAAGATCTTTGTCGGCAGCCCAAGTATTGAAAGCCTGATCGATGTTTTCAAAAGTATTGCCTTCGTCTGAAGGAGAATAATAGGGTTCCTGAAGCCATTCCTGGGCAAATACAGTTGTGGTCAGAAAAAGAAAACTCAAGATAAGTAATATGGATTTCATGGTGTAATATTTTGTGCTAAAATACAGAATATTCGTGAAATAAAAAAAGCCCGCAACTTAGCTGCAGGCTTTTGAAAATATTTAATTTCCCTTATTTGAGAATAGAGAAAGTTCCGTTTAAACGTACTGTGCCAATGGTTGGGCTATCCGGTTTCTCAACATTAAGGTTGAAAGAGCCACAGATATTGTCTTTGTCGATAAAATCGATAACAACATCGCCTTGCTCAGGCATGCCGCTAAACCAGTTGAACCATACTGTTCCATCGCTGGTGATAATATTAACTTTTGACCAGTAATCGTTGTCCCATTCCTGATATGGATAAACAGCTGCATCGAGAGTTTTACCATTTTTGGCATGAAGCTCTACAAAAATGTCAACTTGCTCGGGTAAACGATCGCCAACCAATTCTTCTTGAGTGTAATTGCTCATTTTGAATTCTGCTGTGCTATCGTTTTTATAAGTATAGCTGCTCATTTTTACTTCAAAATTAGAGGTCTCAAAAACAAAATCTTGTCCTTCAATCATTTCGTAATCCTTTACGGTAACTGAAATCTTGTTTTCGTTTACACAAACATCTTGTGCAGTTTTTTTATCAACGACTTGAGTAGTGTCATTGTCGCTATCGTTTTTTTCTTTACCTCCACCACAGGAAGCCAAAATTAATGATCCAAAGATCATTGCAAATAATGCAAGTTTTTTCATTTTAATTATTGGTTTGATTAATATCTACAAAACTAAGCAAATTGCTTTACTTAAAGTTCAAATATTTGTGAATGATTGAAGTTGCATTGTGAATGCGTTCTTTTTCATGGCCAGATACCATTTTGTATTCGTTTTTCATTGTTTCCAACTCCAAAATATACTTCTGAAAAAGCCAGTCTCTTTTGTCCGGGTGTTCGCGCATAGGATCATATGTCCATTCAAGGTCAATATCGCAGAGTAAAATCATGTTATATTTATTTTCGTGTAAAAGCTTGTTTATGACTTTACTTTCTGTTCCATATTTTACTTTATGCCAAATGTGACACACCAATGGATCGGTATCGCAAAACAAAATTCGATTGGAATACCGAAGAAGCTCTTTCTCTCTGCGCACTTGTTCAAGCGCAATGGCTTCAATGTCTTTTGCAGTATAATCACGCTGCAGAGAACCAATATACTCTCGCGCATACTCAGGAACCCAAATGGTATTGAAATGAGCAGCCAGCTCTTTTGCAAGAAATGACTTTCCGGTGCTTTCGGGTCCGGTAATGGCTATTTTAAATGGTTTTTTCAGCATTTTTTAAGTCTTTTTTCCATGCAAAATAGCCGATAACAGCCATTCCACTCAGGAATATAAACAAGCCCATGGTAGGGTAAAGTCCTTTGTAAAAATAGATCACGCTCGATGTGATATCAACGATAATCCAGACCAGCCAGTTCTCAATTTTTTTACGGGCAAGCATCCATGTGGCTACAAAGCTGAGAGCAGTAGTAAAAGCATCCCAGCGCGGAACATCAGAATTGGTATAATGGATTAGGATATACGCAATTCCGAAAAATGAAGCGATGGCAAAAGCCGATAATACAATCCATTGTATTTTTGATGTGGTACTGACTGGAATTGATTTCCGGCTGTTTTTAACTTTTTTACCAAAAAGCCAAGCCCACCATCCATAGAATCCAACAATTAAATAGTAAACCTGAAGTGACATGTCGGCATAGAGTTTCGCTTCGACATACACGAAAATATACATGGAAACCATTACGATAGAAACACCCCAGTACCATGCATTTTGTTTAATCTGGAGAAATATCGCTATAAACCCAAGTGCGGCTGCGCTTAGCTCAAACCAGTTTTCTATTATCCATTGGATAATCTTATCCATTAATCTTCAGGCGTATAGGTGTCGAGTGTGGCATTGACCATTTTTAAAATGAAAATGCTGTGTGGCAATTCCATGGCTTGCTCAATTTCATCGGTAATTATCCCCATTACGGTATTGTATTCACCAAAAACCTGAGTACTCATTCCGTTGGTTTGTACTTTGATTTCTTCATATGAATTCAGGTTGGCAATGAAGGCTTTGATGGGCTCAAGGTATTTTTCGGTGAGCGGGTAATACGAAATGTCTATACTGATTTGCATTTTTTATTGCAAAGATAATGAATATCAGATTTGCGCGGATTGGAGAAAAGTGTTTTTGTTGCTAAATTTGAATTCAGCCCGGATCTCTCAGCGTCCGACGAAGGAGGTCCTGATGTGCCTCCGGATAATTAACTCCAAAATCTACGATTCCAAGCCCACCGAATTGTTTAATTGCGTAGCGGCGGACGTTGGAATGCAGATTTTCAAATGCGTCAGGTGTTGGAATATCGCCAAAGAGAACTCTGAAGGAGTTGAAATATCAAATAAGTTTACACTTATAAATATGGAAATTTGATTTATTCCGGTAGGCTTTTTTAAACACAGATTTACACAAATTGCACAGATTGAATAAATTATAACAGATGCACACAGATAGTTTTCATAATTCGCTGGTG
>JAFGWG010000012.1 GCA_016937255.1 Bacteroidales bacterium | reverse complement strand
CAAATTGTTGGTTCAGAACTGATTTTAGGCAAAATTTATCAAGTCTTCAATTTTCCAGATAGTGGGTGACCCAATGCACAAAACAGGAGTGAGAGGGTATTTTTTTTTTACAGTTTTTGGCGCATAAATTTGTCCGCGAGGCACGAGCTGCAAATTTCGTAACAAAAACACATAGCAAATTTCATCTTGCAACAAATATTATACTCCCCTAACTTCTTTAGGTCGAACCCATGTCATGCCCACACTTCGAGCAATGAAGAAAGATAAAAATGCTATCCATAAAAAGTACTCTACCTCCAAGTATTCCAGCAGAAAATACACCGGGAAAAAGAATACGAATGTGGATAATAGCATAACATTACGCATTTTCGAAGTAGCCGTTAGCCCTGTATATACTCCATCCCAAAGGAAAGCAGCAAAGGAGACCATTGGAATAGCAATAACAAAAATCAAATAATCTTTGGCCTCCAGAATGATGCTTTCATTATTGGTTAAAAGCCGGAGCATAAGATCGCCCGCTAGAAAATACACCAAGGAAAAGAAAGCACTGACAAGAAAACCCCAAACAAAAATGCGCTTCAACATCAATCGGAGAGCTTTAAATTTACCTGCTCCAAAAAAGCGCCCACTCAGGCTTTCCGCTGCAAAAGCAAGTCCATCCATAAAGAAAGAGAATATCATAAAAAACTGCAGCAAAAGCGTATTCAGCGCCAGTCTTGCCGTACTCTGCAAAGCAGATGCGTACGTAAACCATGTAAACACTGCAATTAAACTCATGGTTCTGATAAAAATATTCACATTTACCGTAAAGAGATTTTTCAATTCTGCCGTATGCACCATGGCTTTCCGTCCCGGCCATTTGAGCTTATCTTTATATGAAGAATACATAAGAATTAGCCCCAGTGCAGTGCCAAAATAGCGAGCAATAACCGTTCCCAGCGCAACCCCTTCCGCTTTCATATCCATCACCACCACGAAAAAGATATTGAAAAAGATATTGACGCTGTTTTCTGCAATAACCAAAATCATTGCCCTGCGCGAATCCTGCATACCCAAAAGCCAACCTAAAATCACAAAATTGACCAATGCAGCAGGAACAGCAAAGACTCTTACTTTATAATAATCCAGAGCGAGCAATTTCAGACCTTCATCGGCTTCCATAAAATTAAATCCAAGCCAACCGATTGGTTTCTGCAATAGAATTATAATGACCCCGGCACCCAAAGCCATGAGAAAAGGTCTGTAAAAGGCAAGAGACATTCCCCTATTGCTTTTGCGCCCATATTCCTGAGCTGTTAATCCCGTGGTTGACATACGCAAAAAGCCGAGTCCCCAAAGAATGAAATTGAAAACAATTCCACCCAAAGCCACAGCAGCCAGGTATTTTTCCGAAGGCAAATGACCTAAAACTGCAGCATCAGCCAAGCTCAACAAAGGAATGCTGATATTGGCAATTACATTTGGAACAGCCAGTTTCAGAATATTTCGATTCATTACCTTCATCAACGAACAAACATCAATGTAGATTCATTGGAGAGTTCCTTTTTGAATAAATACCCTCCGTCGGTAAATCCCTGCAGATATTCGGGATTCGAAATTTCATGATCAATAATGAAGCGGCTCATCATTCCTCGGGCTTTTTTTGCAAAGAAACTTACCATTTTCAATTTATCGCCTTTTTGCTCACGAAAATCACAAGATATCACTCGAATAGATTTATCTAAATATGGTAAAACTGCTTTTGAATATTCATTACTAGCCAGATTGAGGAGCACACTTTGATTATTCGATTTCATGTCAACTTCAATGAGTCTTGCGATTTTCTCACCCCAAAACTGATATAAATTCTTCTTCCCTGCAACTGAAAGCGGAGAACCCATTTCCAAACGATATGCCATAATTCTATCTAAAGGGCGTAAAACACCATACAAGCCACTTAAAATTCGCAAACTTTTTTGAGCAAAAATTAGATTTTTATGAGAAAGTGTGCTGGTTTCCATTCCATCGTACACATCGCCATCAAAAGCCAGTAAAGCCTGCTTCGAAAATTCTTCGGCATGAGGCCAAACCCATTCGCGAAAGCGGGAATAATTGAGATCAGCCAGTTTTGAGCTGATTTTCATAAGTTTTTCCAATTCAGGTTTAGAATATTTGATTAATTCCTGCATAATCAATTCAGATTCATTAGAAAAACGCACTTCTGATGAATCGAAACCAGAATTTTCATTAAAATTCAACGATTTTGCCGGTGAAAGTATAAGCAGCATAAGTATTTACATTTTATGGATACAAAAATACAAAAGAAAAGGGTGAAAATTCCCCAAATTTTCTTTAATTCGTCAACTAATATGCAACGCTCTCGCATATTTTTGGTCTAAAAATCATAAGCCACCATTATGAAAAAAACACTATTCTCGATTCTGGTCTTAATAACCAGCTTTTCATCATTTTCTCAGATACAGGTTGTTAATGACATTACTTGTTTTGGAGACACCACAGGTGCACTCATTGCTGTACCCGGTTTCGGAACGGCTCCGTACACCTACCTATGGAATAATGGGGAAACAAGCCAATCCCTACATAATCTGGGCAGCGGCACTTACAGCGTTACAGTTACCGACGCATTAATGGCTACAGCAAATTACAACTACGATCTAACCGAACCGGCTCAAATTCAAATCACTTACGCCGCCGGCGACATAACTCCAAGTACCTGCGACGGTTTTAATAATGGCGCTGCCAATGTTACCATCACTGGAGGAATTGCACCGTACAATTATCTGTGGCATGAGCAGCAATCTGATTCTCTTTATTATACCGAAGACATTAGCAATGTAAGAGGCGGCAATTACCTAATGACCGTTGTGGATTACTGGAATTGTGAGGTTAGCCAAACGATTGTAATTCCCAATACCGACACTATTCCATACACTGCAACCGTCGAAGAATATGTCTGCAATGGTCTTACCGGAGCAGTTGACATTAGAGCAGATGAAGCCATAGTAGGCTATTATTTCACTTATTCATGGGACACGCCATACGAAACCGGGAATTATATTTCCAACGACACCGCATTTAATGGTTCTGTGAATTTACTTGCAGGATCTTACACCATTACAATTACAGATAATCAAACCAATTGCGATGCATATTTTGATTTCACCATAAATCAATCGGCTACTCCCATGGTTGTGGAAGATGAAGTGGTGCACAATGAATGCGATTTCGACAATTTTGCATCCATAAGCTTAATGGTTACCGGTGGCGATCCCAAGCCTTTATATAATGTAACATGGACTGGTCCCAGCGGATTTACTGCAACCGATCAGTTTGTTTTAAGTGGATTGGTTTCAGGCGTATATAATTACGTTGTTACCGATGATAGTGTTTGTGTTACCCATGGAACTGTAGTGGTGGAAAGTCTAAGCGGATCATGTTTTACTTTACCCAATATGCTGACACCAAACGGAGATGGTTTTAATGACACTTATTACATTGAAGGTGCTTGCAACTACACAGAATATCTTTTGGAAATATACGATTCATGGGGCAAACTGATATTTACCAGTACCGATTGCGCAGCAGAATGGGATCCACTGGGTGATAATGCACCGCCAAACAGCGTTTACTATTATTTGGTCAGATTAAGCGACGGCATAACCGAGCGCGAGTATAAAAACAGTATTGACATTAAATATTAGCCCCATGAAGAAGTTAATCATCATCAGCATAGCAATACTGACTGTAAATTTTGCACAA
This sequence comes from Bacteroidales bacterium, assembly GCA_016937255.1. Classification (GTDB taxonomy): domain Bacteria; phylum Bacteroidota; class Bacteroidia; order Bacteroidales; family DTU049; genus BM518. The sequence goes on along the minus strand of JAFGWG010000012.1, from coordinate 4,884 downwards.
GCTCAGTTTCAAACCGGAATTAATCAAGGATCTTTTCAAAACATTGCTCCGGAACTCGAAAATCCGGCACTTTCTATGAATATTAGTGTTCCACAAATCAATTTCATGGCCGGTACTCGCATCGACGGATTCAATAACCGCCCTGCTTTTCAATCATTATTTTTCTCTTCTTCCCTTGGAAACAAAACAGGAGCTGCCATGCATATCAGCCATGAAAAAGCAGGCTTAAGCAGTACAGTTAAAGCAGATATTTCATTTTTATATACGCTGGATATTGCTCCGGAAGACGCCAAAAAAATTGTATTCCATGGCAGTGCTTCTCTCGGACAAAACTCGTTTAATATCCACGATGCCGTTGTAAATGATATCGGAGATCCATTACTTACTGGCGGAACCATCAATCAACCTACCGTTAATGCAGCAGCAGGCCTGGCTTTTTTCAGTCAAAATACATTTTATGCAGGTATCAGTGCTGCACAGCTTCTTCCCACAAAAAGCAGTTTTCTGAACGATCTTTGGGGAAATGAAGCCAAAATGTTATTGACTTTCCAGGGAGCATATCAATTCTCTCTAAACGAATATTCATCACTACAAGCTTGGGCAAATGGTGCATTAAGCAATGGCATACTGGCTTATCAGGCAGGGGTTGATTTCAAATACAGAAAAGTATTTTGGGTAGGCGCAGGATATCGTGATAATTCCAGCCTAATATTTAATGCGGGCGTTACTGCACAATCATTCAGCTTTGGTTATTCAATCTCCTACAGCTCATGGGCAGATGCCGTAAGCAATGGCGCAACTTATGCCACCATCAGCAATGCGCTTTTTGTTCGCAAAGTCTTTAACGAACGCAAATCCGATCGCTAATGATCAGAATATTTGTTTCCGGTATATTATTTATTGTTTTTGCAGTTTTTGCAAACGCTCAGACGTCCATTAGTGAATGGGACAGTTTGTGTAAAACCGGTAAGATCGAATGTACCGCCTGCGATTTCAACAGCACATATAATGATTATAGTCCGGTGATGATCAAAAACGGCCACATTCTATTCACTTCAGATAGGGTGAACCCGAAAACAAGAGAAGCAGCACTTGCAAACAATCAGAATATTTACGAATACAATCCAAAAACGGGTAAATCGACATACAGCTATTTCTATAATTCTGACGATCATACAGCAGTAGGTGGCAACAGTGCAAACGGACAGATTATTTTCATATACAAATCATTGTACAACGGCAATGTTTATCTTAGTAATGGCAGCAGTCAAAAAGACAAATTACGAAACTTCATTTCACCGGGGCTGGCCGTAAACAGTGATGATTATTCTGAGCAATCTGCGGCAATTTGGACAAATTATATTGTTTTCTCATCCGCACGTAAAGATGATCCCAGCGATTACGACCTGTATTTTGCCATGCTGGATGAAAATTTCAAGGTAGATGAAGTAATGCCAATAGCAGAACTAAACACAGCTAATCCTGAAGTAGATGTTCGTTTTACTCCAGATGGAATATTGACATTTTCCACTAAGAAAGGTCCATTCTTCAAACCCTATTATTCAAAATTCGATGGTATATCATGGAGCGAACCCATTGAAGTAGCATTTATACCAGAAGAATACGCCAACACAAGTGTAAGAGATTTTGTTTTGTACGACAGCTCTTTTTATTTTAGTGCAAACAACGTTGAAGAGGAAAATTTCGACGTATATGTAAGCACTATTAAAAAAGACAGTGTTTTCCCGGATCCCGTTGATTTAGCTGAGATTATTCCGGATACACTGACTCCTTTAGATCAAAAGCTTCAAGATTTGCAGGAAAAACTTGACAGCATGGAATTTAAGCCCTACAGAGCTTTTGTTCAGATAGGTGCATATCAATTTGTACGTTCTATTGGCGAATTCAAAGCCCGATTCCCTGCTTTCGAATCCACAAAGTTAACCACTGAAGAAGAAGCTGCAAAAGGAGAAAACAGCATTATTCGCTATATCATTGATAATACATATTACACCTTAAAAGAAGCCGCCATTAGACAGCAAGAGGCGCTCCAACAACAAGCCGATCCTACCAATCTCTACGAATCACCGGTAGATGCCTTCATAGCTGTGTACGACAACCGCAACATAAGAATTGTTATCTTTTTCAACCTCGAGAAAAAGGATTTCAAAATTCTTGTTGGCGATGAAGTAGTGTATTTCTAAATTCCGTAAATTTGTTCAAAACTCAAGACATGAAAAAGGCATTTCTATTGTTTTTGCTATGCGCAAGTTTGATAACTAAAGCGCAGAATTCATTTACCGGAACATGGCAGGGCTATTTTTCGGTGGAAGGAATTCAATTCCTAATGATATTAAATATCGAGGAGGACGAAAACGATAAGATAAGTGCTACCATGCATATTCCCCAACAAATGTTGCTTAATTATGACGTATTGAAGATAAGCACAGAAGACGACAGCTTATGGATGAAGGCTGCGGGGTTGCGTGCCGATTATGCAGCAATTCTGGATCGTGATTCTTTGCGGGGAACATGGACTCAAATGGGCGTAAACTATGTCATCAATTTAGGACTTACACCCGAAGACGAAGCTTTCAGCATAAGAAGGCCGCAAACACCACAAGAACCATATACATATTATTGTGAAGATGTAAAATTCTACAATAAAAAAGCAAAAATTTGGCTGGCCGGTACATTAACTTTACCTGACACTACGCACAATTGGCCTGTTGTGGTTTTGGTTTCAGGAAGTGGACCACAAGACAGGAATGAAGAACTTTTAGAGCATAAGCCCTTTTTGGTCATTGCCGACTATTTTACCCGAAACGGAATTGGTGTTTTACGTTATGACGACAGAGGAATTGGCAAATCTGAAGGAAAATTTGCAGATGCCACTACTATAGATCTTGCTTCCGACGCAGAATCTGCCATAGATTTTTTGAGCAAAAAAGAATTTGTAAACAAAGATCAAATTGGTTTGGCCGGACACAGCGAAGGCGGAATAATTGCCATGATGCTGGGTTCGAATAAAAAACTTCTTTTTGCCATTTCTATGGCAGGAGTAGGTGTTCCCTGCGATCAGCTGCTGGTTATGCAACAAGACAAAATGTATGAAGGCTATGGAGGTAGTGAAGAGATGCGTGAAGTGATGTGGAATTTCAATAGCCGTATGTACAATATTGTTCAAACAGAAAAAGATCCCGTAGCTATACGAACCGGGATTGAAACAATACTTGCAGAAACAACCGAAAGACTTACAGAAGAAGAAATAAAAGAATATGGTTTATCTGACAACTATATTATAGCAATATTGTCTCAAATATCAAATCCATGGTTTAAGACATTTGTTACATTGAAACCAGCCAAATACATTGAAAAAATCAAAATTCACTTTCTGGCCATCAACGGAAGTACAGATAGGCAAGTTCCAGCAGAAGAAAATATTGAAGCCATCAAAATTCATATTAAACAGAAGAAAGGGCAAATTGTAGATTATAAAATTTTCGACGGGTTAAACCATTTGTTTCAGAATTCTAAAAGTGGAATGCCTACCGAATATGCCATGATTGACGAAACCATTAACGAAGAAGTTCTGGAATACATGATGAAATGGATCAAGAAGGTTTTGGAGAATTAGGAATTAGACGCTGATTGACACTGTATTAAAAACTCTACGGATAAACGCGGATAGATCGTAGGGGCTTAGGAGTAGGGATCTTTGATTCGTTATTCACAGTTTGGAATTCGCGATTCATTAGTCTACACGTTTTAGATGGAAGTCTTTTATTTCAAAGAAATTTTCATTTGTAATTAGAATAAGCTCGTTCTCAGAAACATCTTTAATCTCCCAGACTTGAACAGAATAATCTGAATGATTCAAAAAAATAAACCGATCTCTAATGAAATAAGCCATGGTATCTTTTGGTAAAAATCCCTTACCTCTGTCAATAGAAATATATATAGAATCTTTTGTAAAATCATATTTCTTAATTTTTGAATACCCTGCAGGAGGTAGTGGTCTTCCCGGTTCATCTTCTGGTGTTAATGTCCGCCAGGAACCAATTAATTCTTCCTGATTATATTTATCGCTCACTTGAATTTTTTCACCAAAAAAAGTATAATTCAAACATTGATTCTGATAGACATACACCATTTCACCATCTGTTTTAATCAAAACAGAAATTGGTAAAAAATCAGTCTCTAACTCAATTAAAGCCAATGAATCAATATACAAAACTGAGTACCGACTATGTTTTTCTGTTTTATATTCGTAATACCCAGAATCATTTATAAACATAAGAGTATCATTTATTTCGAGATAGTTAAATGCATAATACGATTCTGATAGACTTGGCTCAGCTGTCTTCCATTTTGACGAAATCGGTACAAATTCTAATACTTTATTGAGCCCATTTGACTCCACTATCGTTTTACCATTCGCAATTTTATACACCGCCAATAATGCTTCGCCATCCTTACCTAAAAGCTTTATCGAATCACCATTAAAACTATACAATAAAGTATCACAGTCATGAACACCAAAATTGAATTTATGAAAAATCATTGAATCGGCATGAATCTTAACGAGGACATAATCATTATCACCAAAATCCCTAAATTCTGGATTTTTATAATAGGACCGCATCAACCAATAACCATCTGAAAACGGCTTTGTTGAACAAGAAACAAACAAAAAAATCAATACCGACACAAATAAAAGTTTCCGCATCATCAAAACCATAATTTCCTGCAATATACAAAGTATTGATGGATTTGCGAACCAAGAAGCTTGTCAGTTCAGGGTCAACGCATTAAAATAGACAATAAATAGTCGTTATCCCAGGCTGCCATTAGTCTTTTGCTCTTTATGGATACTTTTATGCT
>JAFGWG010000111.1 GCA_016937255.1 Bacteroidales bacterium | reverse complement strand
TCTGTATATCAGACTAAAATAGAAATAAACTAGATTTCTTCTATTTCAAAATAGATGATTTACGTCCCCTTCAGAGTTGTATCCTTCTTTAGTTCTTGCCCCAGGACTGCGTCCCGGGTTATACTTTTAAACTCCTTCGGAGTTTCTACGACAAATCTCTAATGAAGAGCCCTTCAGCGCAAAGGATATTTGGCGGCAATTTCTGTACCGCTTGCCATGATCCTCGTGCCTCGGAACGATGGCAAGCTAATCACGACGAAGGCTTTGCGATAAGCTTTGTCAGCTTGCTAATGCTTTTCCAGTAATAGCACTGAATAGCAATGCAATATATCTCGTGCAGAAATTATTTTCATATATTTGAAGAAATAATTATCCATGAGATTAATATTAGTTCTGATTACAATACTCCTTTTTACCTCTTGTAATAATGGTGACAAAAAGAACAACGGCATTAAAGCAGAGAGAACACATCTTAAAAAGATTAGACAAGCAAAATTAAATAAAGCCATATATCTGCTTATTAATGCCGTTAATGAATATGAGCTTGAGGGTTATCAAACATGTGAAAACAAGACTGTGGATTATTTTTACAAAGGCGGAGATGCATGGATCGGACAAAGAATACAGTTAGGTGGCACCAGTAATCAAACCTCACTCCATGCCACTCCTGCCCAAATACAGAATTTTGAATCCATTAAGGTAAAAATTGACACGCTATACTTCATCTCAATATATATTGGGAAAGAAGAAGTGCTTAATCAAAAAATAGACGTTGATAGTGATGCCCTAAACTCCGAGCAAGACGAGGTTCTTTTTTTAATGGATACTGTTGACAATGTAATTGCTAATAAATTAAGTTTTAATGTTTTTTCGGGAACGGTAATCCGCATTAGGTACTGGAAATCTAGTGGAGCAATAGCATTAGAAATCACTAGCATTAACCCAAGCATTGATAGCTCTATTAAATATTCTTTTCGAAGGGAACACGTGTATTAAAAAAGGTTCACATTATAAATAAAACCCGAGAATATGAAAAATCTATTTTACATTTTAGCTTTGGTATTTTTCGTTTCATGCCAAAACGACGATAAGACTAAAGCAGATTATAAAGGCATTAAAGCAAACAGGGCAAAGAAATCTGAAATCGCAAATACCGAGTTAAACAACGCTGAGTATTTACTTCACCAAATGATTGGGGAACATTATATTGCCTCTATAACAATAGAGGGCAATAATAACTTGAAACGTATTAAAAAAGAGGGAAATGAGTGGAAAACTATAGGACAGGAAATGATAAACTATCAAATAACGGACTATAATTTTACATTGAGTGCTACGGAAATTCAAAAAATAGAATCATTAAAAATTGTAATTGGCAAAGACCTGTCTATTGGTATTTTCAGAAATAATGAACGCATAGTATATCACACCTTTAACGAATATAAAGAAAGTATGTTTCTTCAATACAGTTCACTAATAATTCTAATGGAAAACAATATGAATGATATCCTTACTCAAAAAGTGAATGTATATTCATCTGAAGGGAATAATATGCAAATCGAATGTGATAAAGCTTCAATCACTATGAAAATATCAGAAATGGAATTCTCTGCCGAAAATGCAGATGGCAGCCACAATAGGGCTACATATTACTTTGAAAAAGCAGAATAATTTCCATCATAGTAAAGAGCAGAAAGAACCCAAGAAAATCAACTTTAATCCAGCTTCAGCACTGCCATAAAAGCGCTTTGTGGCACTTCTATATTGCCTACCTGGCGCATACGCTTCTTGCCTTTTTTCTGTTTTTCGAGCAGTTTGCGCTTACGGGTAATATCGCCACCATAACATTTAGAGGTAACATCTTTGCGAAAGGCCTTCACCGTTTCGCGGGCAATAATTTTTGCCCCAATAGCTGCCTGAATAGCAATTTCGTATTGCTGGCGAGGAATCAATTCTTTCAGCTTTTCAACCATCCTTCGGCCGAATGAGTAGGAATTAGCACGGTGAATTAGCGTAGACAACGCATCAACCTGCTCTCCATTAAGTAAAATATCAAGGCGAACCAGATCGGCTCTTTTATATCCACATTCGTGGTAATCGAAAGACGCATAGCCCTTAGAAATACTTTTCAGTTTATCATAAAAATCAAATACAATTTCTGCTAGCGGCATTTCAAAAGTAATTTCCACACGATCTGTAGAAAGGAAAACCTGATTTTTCAGCACCCCTCTTTTCTCAATTCCAAGAGTCATAATGGGTCCAATATAATCCGTTTTGGTAATTACATTGGCCTTGATATACGGCTCTTCAATATAATCGATTTTTGTGATATCTGGCAAACCTGATGGGTTATGCACTTCTATCAACTCTTCTTTTCGAGTAAAAACCTTATAAGAAACGTTAGGCACGGTTGTAATTACATCCATATCGAACTCACGATCGAGACGCTCCTGTACGATTTCCATATGCAGAAGACCGAGGAAGCCACAACGGAATCCAAACCCCAAAGCAGCAGATGATTCAGGTTCATACACCAGCGAAGCATCATTAAGCTGAAGTTTTTCAATCGATTCGCGCAAATCTTCGTAATCGTCGGCATCTACAGGATAAATGCCTGCAAAAACCATAGGCACGGCTTCTTTAAAACCATCAATAGCTTTCTCGCAAGGATTTTCAACATGTGTAATGGTATCACCCACACGCACTTCTCTCGCCACTTTAACTCCAGAAATTATATACCCTACATCGCCGGCATGAAGCATTTTTTTAGGGTGAAGGCCCATGCCTAAAACCCCAACTTCATCTGCTTCGTACTCCTTCTTGGTATTCATTAGTTTCACATGATCGCCGGTATGTACAGTTCCATTCATTATTCTAAAATATGCAATAATACCACGGTACTGATTAAAAACCGAATCGAAAATCAATGCCTGCAAAGGAGCATTTACATCGCCTTTTGGAGGAGGAACTTTTAAGAGAATGGCATCTAAAATCTTGTCAATTCCATACCCGGTTTTGGCACTGGCTTCAATAATATCTTCCTCATCGCAGCCAAGAAGATCAATAATTTGCTCTTTCACCTCTTCGGGCATAGCGCTGGGCATATCCATTTTATTCAAAACCGGAATGATCTCCAAATTATGATCAATGGCCTGATAGAGGTTTGAAATAGTTTGAGCCTGAATGCCCTGAGAAGCATCTACCACCAGCAGCGCACCTTCGCATGCAGCAATAGAGCGAGAAACTTCATAAGAAAAATCTACGTGCCCGGGGGTGTCGATCAAATTCAGTTTATACTCTACATCCTCGGGTTTGTAAAGCATCTGTATGGCGTGGCTTTTAATGGTAATTCCCTTCTCACGCTCAAGATCCATATCGTCGAGCACCTGAGCCTTACGGTCGCGTTCTGACACGGTATCGGTAAACTCCAGCAAGCGGTCAGCCAGTGTTGACTTACCGTGATCTATATGTGCAATAATGCAAAAATTTCGAATATTCTCCAACATGGTGCAAAGATACTGATTTGAGGAGAATTTGAAAGTAAAATTTACACCCTATATGCGACCACTCGGGATTGCTTGGTATTGTGTTTCTTTTTTGCCACTATCCGATAGCTATCGGATGCACGGTTTTTTGTCCGCAGATGACGCAGATTATTCAGATTTTGCATAGGCTCGTACTTCAATTTACACCACGCTCTGCTTCGCTTCGCTGGTGACGGATTAACACAGATTGCATGGTAGCGTACTTCAGGTTAGCCACGGATACACGGATGGGTTCTCGCAAAGGCGCAAAGAACGCTAAGTTTGCTCCCGCGGATCTCGGGGATCTCGCTGATGGGCTTGGTTTTTTTTTTGGAACGCAGATGACGCAGATTATTCGCCTGATCAATTTATTTTAAAGGTGCTCATGAGCTCACCACCTATGGTGGTTCGGTTTCTCAGATTTTGCATGGTATCGTACTTCAATTTTGACGGATACACTGCGAGACGTCTTCGACATCTTCACGCCTTGCTTGACAAAAATGCTTGAACCGCAGATTGCATGGTATCGTACTTCAGGTTAGCCACGGATTCACAGATGAAGATGCATTGATTCGTACTTCCATTGATGATTATGGCGAATGTTCTGCGTGACGTTTCCGACATCACTTAAACCACGGATGTTTTTGTCCGCAGATTACGCAGATTAAAGGATTATTAAGCCTGTATATGAATTATTGCAGATGAGCTGCGAGCCGGCAAGCCAACTCTTGCTCCGCAGATGTTGGATACACCACACTGAGCTGGTGGGGAAAATGTGGAGAAGGACTTTTTGCTTGATACATCAGGATCTGCTGCTGCGTAGTTTATGAAAAGAGACAAGGCATTCCTTGTCTTTACTGGAAGCCTCCGAAAGGGGGCTTTTTTTTTGCATGGTATCGTACTTCATTATAGCTTACCGCCTTTGGCGGCATTATTCAAACATACCATAGCATTTCACTTTGTTCATGCTTTCGTTGTTTGATATAAGATGTGGTGCAATGATGCGGTAATAGTCAAAAAGTGCTTCGTAGCATCGCTTTATCAACCGTTCGAGAGTGATAGTTGTAATTAAGATCGGGCTTTACTTATGCTAACAAATTATTTTCAAAGGTATTCGTGAGCTCTCTGCCTTTGGCAGATCGGTTCACCCTCAGGAAAAAAACACCCAAATCAAAAGTTTTAATAAAATTCTACCGCCTTGCTATCCATTTTACAGATTGTCTCGTGTTACTCGCACTCTGTAATGAATAGGGTGGCGTCATAATTCAATCAACTCTCAAACACTCATTCTTCATTCGCAATGATTCCGAATTAGAATTATTGAAATTTAATCAACGCTTTGAACAGGGTGTGCGCTGCTCATGCTGTGCACACACAGCACCCATGCCCAATAGCCTATGAAAGAGCAAATTGAGACGGCAGTACCCCGCAGAAGCTTTATTGCGCTGGACAGTGACGAAGCCCGCAAGACGGCTACTGGACATAGCTGCGACACGTTAGTTGGAAGTAAAAACACCTTCATGCAACGAATAATCATATTGTTTAATGCAAATAATGCAACGAATATTTTTTTATGCAACAAATATGCTGTATATTCGCTGCAAATATTACAACGAATGAGTAATTTTATACATCAAAAAGCTAATTGGCCTGAGTTTGCTTGGAGAAGTAACGAGTTCATGAACTTACTAAGCGAAGCAAGAAATCTGCAAGGACGCTTATGGGGCAGAATGGAATCTTTGGGGTTTGATTTAAGAAACGAAGCATCACTTGACACTTTAACATTAGATGTTTTAAAATCAGCAGAAATTGAAGGAGAGATTTTAAATCCTGAGCATGTTCGTTCTTCAATTGCACAAAGATTAGGAATGGAATTTGCTGGTTCAATTGTATCTGACAGAAATGTAGACGGAATGGTTGAAATGATGATTGATGCAACATATAATTGCTTCAAGCCATTAACTGCAGATAGACTTTTTGATTGGCATGCTGCATTATTTCCAATGGGCAGAAGTGGAATATTTAAAATAACTGTTGCAGATTGGCGTAAAGATACAACAGGGAAAATGCAGGTCGTTTCGGGAGTTGTAGGGAAAGAGAAAGTCCATTTTCAGGCTCCAGATGCTGATTTAATAGAAAATGAAATGAATCATTTTTTAGAATGGTTTAACGAAAAAAATGACATTGATTTGGTTATAAAGGCAGCTATTGCACACCTTTGGTTCGTTACAATACATCCTTTTCAAGACGGAAATGGAAGAATAACAAGAGCATTAACAGATATGTTATTAGCTCAATCGGATAAAAGCACACAAAGATTTTATAGTATGTCTGCTCAAATAAGAATAGAACGAAAAAAATACTATGAAATACTTGAAAAAACACAAAAAGGAGACCTTGATATTACCGAATGGATAAAATGGTTTTTAGGCTGCTTAATAAATGCACTTAATTCAACAGAGAATACTTTGACACATGTTTTATTCAAAGCCAATTTTTGGAATAAACGTTCAAAAATTATTGTAAACGAGCGACAGAAAAAACTAATAAATAAATTATTAGATGGATTAGATGGAAAATTAACCTCTGTAAAATGGGCTAAAATTGCAAAATGTTCAAAAGACACTGCTATTAGAGATATAAATGATTTAATAGCCAAGGGTATTTTACAAAAAGAAGCAGCAGGAGGAAGAAGCACAAATTACGAATTTAAAATGACACAAATGCCAGCTGGAAATTGAGTAGACTGCCCTGCCAGTCGGTAGTATTTTTCTGGGAAGTGTTTTTTGCCGCCTTGCCAGAGGTATTTGTCTATTTCTTTTAGGTTGAAGGTTTGGAGTTGGTAGAACTCTCTGAATTGTAAAAGGATTTGCTGGTATTTGGGATAGTCTTTCAGGTCTTGTTTTTGGAATTGGGCGAAGTTGTCTGTTTTTTTGAAATGCATAAGGAGCTTTTCTACATAGCTGTCGTAAATTGGATAAATGGTTGGTTTATGATGGCTGCAGTATTTTGTGGAAAAGGAATAGAAGTTTTTGGTTTTGCCTTTGACTACTTCAACTTTTGCAATATCATTTACCAGTTTGAGATCATTATTCTGTAAGCGCTTATCAATGTTTAACGAAACAATATGCTTTGCTACCATAAAAGGGCTGAATATATTGGTGCTGTAGAAATCATTGAGGGAGCAAACCTTAATGAGAACATCATCTAGATTGTTGTTCTCTGGATATGTTGTGCCAAAAAGCTTTTTGAGGCTGCTCTCCTGCAAAACATAGTTTTCCAGTGTAGCCCATTTGGTTAAGTATTTTTGGACTGTTGATTTTGGGATTTTCATTTGATGGTTTATTGGACCACGCGATGTGAATAGTTTCGTCGTAGTTGCAAACTACGCCGAGGGGGGCTTTTTTTTTATAGTGGAAAGTTTAAAGTGGAAAGTTGTCCGATCCTAAAATAGGTTGACCGCTTTTCACCTTTTAACTCTCCTGATGATATGCTTTAATTACATTTCGATTCAGAGGCGT
>JAFGWG010000011.1 GCA_016937255.1 Bacteroidales bacterium | reverse complement strand
TAATTTTTTTATATATCTGTATATCAGACTAAAATAGAAATAAACTAGATTTCTTCTATTTCAAAATAGATGATTTACGTCCCCTTCAGAGTCAAGGGCAAGAATAGAATAATTGAGGTGTTCAAATAAATTCTTATGCAGAAGTCTAAAAAATGACATTACAACATTGAATCGTTGCGAAGCATGAGAAACATTCAATCGTTGTAAATGGCATTGTGCTTTTACAAGGATGCAATGTCGCAGATTTTTCTACCGAATCGCTTTGCAGTTGCAACGATTGCATGTTGTATGCTGGTTTGTTTTTTATCATGTCAAAATCATTAAACTTGCATATTTGCAATGGGTTAGTTTGCACTCTACTCATAATCAATGCTTTAATATAAGTAAGTAATTGAACACCTCAATAGAATAATTCATATCTTTGAGTTCAATATTTATTTTGATGAAAAACATCGATCGCAGAAAACTTACGGGTATAGCACTTATTCTATTTGGCGTGTTTTATATTGTTTATGATTGTATTCATTATTACACACACATTGGTGTTTATGAAGGGTTGTTATTAATTCCACTGGAAAACAAATCCATGCTGTCAAGAATACCCATGATTATTTACATGGCATTTATGATCATCGGTGCAGTTTATTATATCCACGACAAAAAAGACAGCTGGTATTTTTTGAAAATCGCTTTCTTGGGAATGATTGCCGACTATCTGGTTTTTAATGCTGTTATGTTCATTGGCTTTGCATCACTCTTGGTTGGAAACCCAGTTTATAACATCCATTTCGTTTTGATCTTTGCTATTTGGGGACTAATCTATTTCAGTAAAAAACGAATTGGAATTAGCTTTGATAATAATTCAGAAAGTTTTTTTCACAGACCGCTTTCATTTTTTCTCTTAGGTCTCTTCACCACATTATTCTTTTATTTTGAGTATTTCATTCCTCCTGAGAAGTATCCAAAATTCTCAAAGGAAGCAATTTACGATGCATATCCGATGAACCAAAGTGAGAAAGATACTTGTTTCTATACATATGATTTTCTTTGGCTTTTAAGTTCCCCAGCACATGTTTCTTTATTTGACTCTTTTGAAATGGCGCAAACCGACTCGACAGGCAAAGTTATTTATTCAGAGAAATTCAGTTCTAAATATATACGAATCTTGAGCTCATATTATTACGACAATGGATCTTTAGTGAAGGAAATTGCAGAGCAATTTGATGGTGATATTGATACCAACACTTACACCTATTTCAAAAACGGCTTCATAAAAACAATGATGCGAATATCAGGAAACGAATATTCATTAGACACAACAACTTACAAGTTTATCTTGCGGGAAGAGCCATCAGTTTTAACCCCGTTTAATAATAACGACACAAATAATTCTGCAGACACGGTTGTTTACGATTATGTAATGCTTTATAATATTGATACAACAGGCCGCGTCATAGAAGCCACTCAAATAAACGCAGATAAAAACCCAGCCACTATTAGTTATTCTTATGACGAAAAAGGGAAGATTGTTTCAATTTCATATAAATCTTTCAAAGAAAATGAAATCGAGAAAACAGAATATTACTACTACGATGCTGAGGGAAATTTGAAATATAAAGTAACCTATGAGGATTCAGATGATTTTTGGGGGCCAATACTAACATTTACCGTTTACGTGAATTATAAATTCTCCCCTGAAGACTATAACTGGGAAACATTTTCACAAACAGACTATTTCAGACGAAAATCCTATTAATTTTAATTTCAGAATTGAAACCTTCATCTATTAAGCAAGAATAAAAACTCCTCTGGATCATCAACTGGACCATAAATGTGACTTTGAAGAATGCTATCAAAATCAGAATTATAGCGGTCTAAATTTTCTAAGTCATCATCTTTTATAATTACCCAATAATTAAACTTGTCTTTTTCAATTTGCTTTGTTTTCACAGATATCCAATCATCATTGGCTCTTGCTGATTCGACATATTCTGAGTACTTACCGTTTCTCATATGTCTTGCACTTGAAGGAATAACATATGAACCTGCATAACAATCACAAAACTCTATACTATTACAATACACAATAATTCTATCCTCTACACAATCCCCTTCCATTATATACAAATTGCACCCTAAATTGTTTTTCGATTGCTCGCAATTGCAGGAATGAAATTGAATTAAAAACAGATAGCCTAAAATAAAAAGCAATATGTATTTCAAGCATTTCATTTACTAGTGTTTATTTCTATATCGTGCGACTAGTTCCGCCAGATGCAGATTGCTTTGTAAAACTGTCAGACAACCTTCTTCCGCCGGATGCATTCAGGTCACCCTTTGGGCGACGCAGAGAGATCCGGCTCAAGATTTTACTCCACCATTAACGGCATCACACCAACCCCATCCTTACTAAAAACCTGCAAATAATACAATCCGGGAGCAAGATCTGAAATATTAATCCTTCCGGCAGCATCAGACACGACCTCCTTAACAAGTCGTCCATCGGATGTGAGTATCAAAGATCTTTCAATTGGAATTCCCTTCGGATTCATGATATACACAAAATCTGTGGCTGGATTTGGATATAAAGCAAAACTACCATTAGGGCGGTCGCTAATTCCAACACCACTCAAGATATCGGCAGTTGTTGTTGGAGCACCACTAAGAGAAAGTATATAATTATCACTGTCAGCCCCTGACAAATCAGCTGAAACAATTGATACAACGATATTTGTTCCAATAGATGAAGAAGCAAATTCAGCCAGAACATTGACAAGAAATACTGTATCACCGGCAATGGTATCAATAAGGTATAAGTTGTTTGCAGTAATTGTTGCAGAGGTATTACCGTCGTAAGGTTTATCGGCAACATCAAATGTTCCACCAACTGTAAGTTCACGTGAAAAAATGTTTGCAAAAAAGCCGGTAGGCTGAGTCAGATAATAATTGGCAATGTCGGCACCACTTATGCTCATAGATGTGCTTACGGTAATTGCTGTTCCTGTATCAGACTGAGCAAAAACACCGGCAGAAGCATTGGCAAGAACTACATCGTCGGTTCCAACAACGCCCTGAAGTGTGGACCCGGTTAATACGGCATCTGTAGTTCCGTCATACACTTTATCGGATGGAACTACACCGGTTACAGTGAGTTCTTTAGCTGTAATATTAGCGGCGAGAACCGGCTGAGTTAAATAATAATTTGAAATATCAGACCCGGTAAGGATCATGCTTGTGCTTACGGGAATAGCTGTACCGGTATCCGACTGGGCAAAGACTCCTGTTGTATTTCCGCTTAATGAAACATTATCTGTACCAACTACTCCAACCAGAGTTGCTCCTGAAATAACAGCATCAGTAGTTCCATCATACACTTTATCACTCGCTACAGCACCGGAAACAGTTAATTCCTTAGTATTGACAACAACTGAAACAGTACCCGGTATTGATGTGTAAGTAGCAGGATCTGCAGGAGTAAATACCACATCCACTGATATAATACCGGCATCTGGTACAAGAGTTGGATTAAGAAATGACCATGTACCGGCAACTGATACTGAACCACCCGAAAGTGTAGATACAGAAAGCGTTTCACCATATGTAATTGCTGAAGCTGTTGGATAAGAACTTACAGATGGAAAAGATTTTTGTTTAAAACGCATAACAGCAAACTCAGCCTGATTGTACCCTCCGGCAACAACAATTTTTCCGTCATTTTGTATTGCGTGTCCATAAACGTCGGCTTGATTGGAGCCAAGAAAACCGCAATTCACTTTCCCGTTTGTACCAAAAGTATTATCGAGTGTTCCACTACCGGTAAGTCTTGCCACTGCAATATTATAAGATCCGATATAAGCCATACCACCAACCAATAATTTGTCGTCAGGTAATACAGTAATTTGTTGAATTTTACAATAACTAGATGTTCCCAAATCGAAATACATACTTCCGGAAGTCCCAAAAGATAAATCAATTGTTCCATCAGTATTATAACGGGCAACAGCTGCATAATTTCCTCGTTTACCGGCCAAAACGATTTTACCATCATTATCTACGGCAACATCATTGGCAAAATCTTCCGCTCCACTAAGGTCTTTTGTTATATATGCTATCCCGTTGAAAGTACTATCTAATGATCCATCAGAATTTAAGCGAATACACACCATATCGCGACTAGCTTGTGATGTTCCATAAGCCCCGCTAAATAAAATTTTTCCATCCGATTGCAGCGCCACACCACAAACCGGAATCATATTATAATTACCAAAGTTTAAACATCCCAGATCAACTGAATTATAGCCTGTTGAGTTGAATGTTGCATCAAGAACACCGGCACTTGTATAACGAAGAACTGTAAATCTATATGCCCCAGTCCAGGAATCTATTGCATAAGCACCCACAACTATTTTTCCGTCACTTTGAAGCACTGCCTTACCAACCCGATCAGAATAAGAACCAACAATACTTGATACAAAGCCACCGGTTCCAAATGTATTATCTAATGAACCATCAGAATTGTATCTAATTAGCGAAACATGATCGTGATAAGATGCATCAAAATATGCCCCTGCCACTATAATCTTGCCATCGCTTTGAATAAGCACCGAATGGGCATTACTAAAACCATTCCCAGATGCTGTAGTAACTATACCCGTTCCATTAAATGTAGGATCTAAAGAGCCATTTGAGTTATAACGTAATACAACTCTATGATTTGAACTGTTTTTACCAGCAACAACAATTTTCCCATCGGGCTGAATGGCCATGCAAACATTACTACCATAATAACCATTGGTTTTAACAAAACCAACTGAATTAAAGGTAGAATCTAAAGTGCCTTCCTGCGAATGTAAACCAGCAATCGCAAACAGGAATACTAACGAAAACAACGCTAATTTTTTCATTTTTTCTAATTTATTAATTAATTTCTCCAAAAATAATACAAATATTTTTTATACTAAATTAAATACAAATTGAACCTACCACTTTTTCATTAAAGGCATAACACCAACCTGCTCAGCACTAAAAACCTGCAAATAATACAATCCCGGAGCAAGGTCAGAAACACTTATTTGTTCAGCATTATCGGGCATAACCTCTTTTACAAGTCGGCCATCGGATGCAAGAATCAGATATCTTTCAATAAATATTCCATTAGGGTTTAAGATATATACGACATCTGTTGCCGGATTTGGATAGAGGCGCAAAGGCATAACTTCAGCCGCTTCGCGAATTCCGGTTACGCCCAGCACAGCATATATGGCCTGAATGGCATTGGCTTTTCCCCAACCCCAATGAGTATCGCCAGTTTCAGGGAGATCTCCAGTATTGAGATCTTCTCGTGAAGTTACTTTCAGAATACTGTCGATTTCATTTACGGTTAAACTTGAATCAGCATCCAACATTAAAGCCACAATTCCGGTTACTACCGGCGAGGACATAGATGTGCCGCTGAACGCCGCAAAGGGATAAGATCTTCCACCAAATGAAACAGTTTCAACAGCCGTTACAGATGCATTGGTGAAAGAAGAAATAGAGGAAACAACTCCCTGTCCAGGTGCTGCAATATCAGGTTTCATGGTTCCGTCAATTAGGGGTCCATAACTGCTGTAATATGACATTCCGCCACCATATTCCGCTCCTGTTGTAGGATGAAAGAAAGAAGCACGGTATGAAGCCACTGCAATAGCAGAATGCGCACAAGCCGGCTCCCCTACTCCATAATATGGATCTCCGGCAGAATAGCCTGAAAAAGTAGCTTTGAAATCCGATCCCCAGTTACCAACTCCATTGGTCAATTCAATCACATTCCATGCGTGTACAGTTCCAGTATCAGCAAAAATTTCAAGCACAATTTTCTGTGCTGTATTTCTACGGGCAACGCGCAACTGCATAAAAGGACGCTGGTTCAAGACATTGGCCGAATCAGTCATCACATTATATAAAATAGTATCAGACCCAATAAAAAGGCTGTCTTCCAAATAATAACTCAAAGTATCAGTATCAATAAAATCGCTCAATCCCAATACAGCTCCGGTTCCATCTACAACCTTAAACCTTGCCTGAAAATGATTTCCCTGTTCTCCCCACATGGTTAAACATTGTCCCCACATGGTAGGATAATAGCCGTAATTATCAATGACTACATCGGTTTTCAGGGTATCATTGTTTCCGGCATCGTATTGAATATGAAAATCAGCATCGCCATTATTCCCGGCAGAGCTCACAAAAACTACGCCTTGAGCCGAAAGCGCATCAATAGCCTGACTCAATAGTGAAGTTCCATCCATATTTCCAAAATAGTACAGACCCCAACTCTGATTAATGACCAAACGTTTGGCTTCGGCATCTGCTGTTTCTTTCATCCAATTATAGGCATCGAGTACTGCAGCAGCATCTACCTGAAAGGTGGTAAAAAGATATCCGGCCTCAAAAGCCACACCGCGATAAATGGTTCCGGCTCCTGACCCTCCGGCAATTCCTGCCACATGGCTACCATGGGTATGATATTCGTAAATATTGAAAGTATCGCATTGCGCGGTAAGCAATTCGGTTTGGCCCGAAAACTCGGCTCCGTAGAGATAATTTGTTGGGGTTGTTCCGCCGTTTCTAAACTGATCCCACGCTTTAACTATGCGAGTATGGGTAAGAGCTGTATCATAAAACATGGGGTGGGTATAATCGAACCCCCAGTCGGTGATGCCAATTAGCACATCTTTCCCAGTAAAAGGCTGTGGCAAATTATATCCCATGTGAACACTATCGACGCGCACATCGGGGAGAACTTCGTCAAGTAATGGCTGCACTGGTTTTGCCCATTCCATATAAGAAATACCGGGTATGGAAAATCCTGATTTAATTTTATCCCTGCGCACATAGAGGCTAATCACATTTCCTGACCTCGATCCTTCTAAAACACCCTCTGGCAATGCTGCCTTTGAATATTGATCATTTACAAGCGCCAGTAATGGAAGATATTCTCCGCCTTTAATGGTGCGATAATGAATATCGGAACCCCCACTTGATTTTCCTGAATTCTGAAAAAGTGTTCGGCTTGCGGCATCCATTTTGGTTTGAGCAAATGCGAAAATGGGTAGAAATGTTAAAAGAAATATTAATGTGCGCATGGCAATTGGATTTATGCAAAAATACGGGAATTTGTTGAACATGGACGCGGATTAACGCTGTTTCACGTAAATACTGATTTTCGCGGAATGAAATCGTTACCAATTTGATTAGCTGATTAGCTAAATTCTTATCAGCAAATCAAAAAAGACAAACTTCTGTTTTATCGTCCCGAAGAATGAGGGTCATGAAACAGGAACAGGCAAGCCATTCTTCCTCTCCATGATCCTCCTGTCGTCGGAAAGATGGAGAGAAGATTTGTCTTTCATTTGCAATACAAAACGCTTGATTCCTACAAAAAGCTTAACATAGCACATAGTTACTATACTTTTCGTCACTTAGAGCTTGCCGAAGAGTGGCACACAATAGTTCATAGTCATGCTTCTACAGGGTTCTGCATGGCGGATTATTGCATGATTTTCGTCACTCAGAGAACCTTATTAATATTCACGGCGGAGTATTTGAAAGGTGCAATTTTCGACATAGGGTCGAGTTCGTCGCGGGTTAAAGCATTTACCGGAGCTTCACTGAAGTGCCATGGCATAAAAAGTTCGCCGGGAGCCACTTCATCAACAATACGGGCTTTGGTTTTAAGTGAACCTCTTGCAGATTCTATATGAACCATTTCTCCTTCTTTAATATCATAACGATCGGCATCCTCAGGATTAATAAGCACATACGACTCGTTGGCAAAAGCATTCAGCGTGTCGTTTTTGCGCGACATGGTGGCTGAATGGTACTGAAATAGCAAACGCCCTGAATTCATAATTAATGGAAATTCAGCAGATGCGCGTTCTTTCTGTTCAATATGCTCTACGGGAAAAAGCTTTGCCTTTCCATTTGGCGTATTGAATTTTTCAAGGAAAAGAGTTGGAGTTCCGGGATGATCTTTTTCCGGACAAGGCCACTGAATTCCATGTTTTTCAATACGTTCATAAGATATTCCATGCATAATTGGAACCGCTTCAGCAATTTCCTTGAAAATTTCTTCAGAAACACTGTACTCGCCCAAATTTACGCCCATGTGCGTAGCAATATCAAGAATAATTCGCCAGTCTTCACGAGCAAGGCCAGGCAATTCTACCGCTTTTCGCAATCTAAGCACACGCCGATCACTATTTACAACAGTTCCGTTTTTCTCTGCAAAAGAAGAAGCTGGTAATATGACGTGCGCGTATTTAGTGGTTTCAGTATGAAAAATATCCTGCACCACCAGAAAATCTATATTCTCCAATGCTTCAATTGTGTGGTTTTGATTGGGATCGGTTACAACAGGATTTTCGCCCATGATATAAAGTGCTTTTACATCACCATGATGAACAGCCTGCATAATTTCTACCGTAGAAAGGCCTGGTTTTGGATCGAGTTTTTCGTAATCCACATTCCATAATTTAGCCATTCGGCGACGATTTTCATCGTTACCTACAGGAATATAGCCGGGATAATTTACAGGACTTGCGCCCACATCGGTAGCACCCTGAACATTGTTTTGGCCTCGAGGCGGATTTATTCCGCAACGTTCGCGTCCAATTTGCCCGGTAATAAAACACATATTGAGCAAGCTAAACACATTATTGGTTCCTACAGTTGCCTGGCTCATACCCATACCGGTAGCAATCATTGCTGTTGGTGCATTTGCGTATATTTTTGCAGCCTCAAATAATTTGGAAGCAGGCACAGTGGTTATTCTTTCCGTTTCTTCGGGTGAATAATTTGCAACCAATTCTTTCAAAGTTTCAAAAGCCTGCATGCCTCCATCGACACGTTTTTCTATAAACTCTTTATCAATCCAGTTTTCACGAATAATAATATGCATCAAACCATTAAGTATGGCTACATCTGTTCCAAGGCGAGGTTGTAACCAAACTGTGGCATATTTCACCAGTGGAGTCCAGCGAGGATCCACCACAATAATTTTCTGGCCGCGCTGATAACCTCGTTTCACATAAGTTGCCGTAATAGGGTGCGTTTCGATGATATTATTTCCTGTCACAAAAAGGCAATCGGTGGTTTCAAAATCTTCAATGGAATTTGACCCGGCGCCATCACCAATAGATTTGAGCATGGCAGTAACCGTTGAAGCATGACAAAGACGCGTACAATAATCAACATTATTGTTTTCGAATGCCAGGCGGATAAATTTTTGGAAGATATAATTGTCTTCGTTGGACACTTTTGCGGAGCTATAACCAGCTAAAGCTTTTGAACCATATTTATCTTTAATCCCAGTAAATTTTTCAGCAATTAATTGAAGAGCCTCTTCCCATGTAGCTTCTTCAAAAACACCGTTTTTCTTAATAAGCGGAGTGGTGAGTCGTTCGGGGCTATGAACAAAATCGAGTCCAAAGCGGCCTTTCACGCACAGGCGTCCATCGTTGGGGCTAACACCCTCTACACCTGTGCTGCGCATGATACGACCATCTTGAACATGCAATTCTATCTGACAACCCACACCACAATATGGGCAAGAAGTAATGACTTTTTTGTCGGGTTTTTCGATTTTAATTTCTTCGCGATGAGGTTTTTCTACAATTGCACCCGTGGGACAAAGCTGCACACATTCTCCACAGCCATCGCATTCTGACTCACTCCAGATTCCAAATCCCGCCACGATATATTTGGTAATTCCACGTTCGGCAAAGGAGAGTATATTTTTACCCTGCACTTCTTCGCAGGCTTTTATACAGCGAAAACATTTTATACATTTTGTTGCATCGTATGAAAGAACAGGAGAACTGTCGTCTTTTGGATAATTCAGGCTTTCCCAGATGGGAGAAAACTGTCTGTTTTCTGGCTTATCCAAACCATAATGCTCTACAAGTTCCTTCATTTCATCACGATAGGCTCCATCAAATTCTTCATTATGCTCTGCCAGCAGATAATCGAGTGTATGTTTGCGATTGTTTTCAATTTCCTCATCAAAAGCTATGACTTTCATTCCGTCTTTCACAGCAACAGTGCACGACATTGTAAGACCGGGCATACCGTCAATTTTGCAAACACAAAGGCGGCATGCACCTGTGGGCGAGAGTTTTTTGTGATAGCAAAGTCCGGGGATATTTATCCCATTATCGCGCGCAACTTGCAGGAGGTTTGATCCTTCTTTTGCTTTTATAGTTTTTCCGTCTATTGAAATTGAAACTTGTTTCTTATCCATAAGAAAATAATTAATGTACTAAAGTATTAAATTTTCTGCATATAAAAAAGCACACGGTTTTCGAACACTTTCAACCCTATAAATTGATTTTACCTATTAAAACAAGAACTACAAAATCTTCTTCAGCAGCTAACGCGGTAGAAACAAACAGCATTGAAGCCCAAAAACAGCATTAACTGTCTGTTTATATGATTTTTACGAAGTCCGCCTGCTATAATAATGCAAAATAGTGCGATTATTACATATGTTAAAACTTGCGATTTCTTAATAAATTAGTAATGACAAATTAATCTTTTCAATACTTTAGCCCTCTAATAAACAAATAATAGGTAATTATACCTACAAAAATTGAAGTGATTATGCGTATTTTTATTTTGGTACTGGGGGGTATCTTGTGTTCAGGTTTTGCAAATGCTCAAATGAGGACGGCTCCTACTGCTGAGATGCAAGGCATCGAAAGCATTATTGGGGTGGTTACTGAAAAACCGAACGACTTCTATAAAGTTGTGAATCTTTTGGAGTATACTGAAGGAATTGAAGTCGTTGATTATTGTTTTCAGGACAAACTGATTAATCTGAAGTTTAATCCTATGCAATTCAAAGAAGAGGCAGAAGTTTTCGATTTAATTACTTCTTATTATGTAGATGCTCAATGCTTTAGAAAAACAATGAGCAAAGAGGTTTATAACAAACAGTGCAAAAATGAAGTGGTTAAACAAAAAATGAAGTGATTATGAAACAGATATTTACCCTTGTTTTTTTATTGGCATCCATTTCATTGTTTTCTCAAACGGTGTTAATTGATCCAACAGGTGCCGGCGGTTTTGAAAACGGAACTAATTTTGCGGCAAATGGCTGGAATGCGATTAACGATGCTACTACAACATGGCAAGTAGGAACGGCATCTTTCAATGCCGGAGTAAGGGGCGCATATGTTTCCAACGACGGAGGAACAACTAACGCATATACAACAGGAAATTCAGAAACTTCTCATTTTGGAAGAAATATAACTGTTCCTGCAGGCGAAAGTGAAATTACTCTATCATTCAGTTGGAAATGTTATGGAGAAGGTAGTTTTGACAGAATTTTAGTATATACTGCTCCTACCACTGTAACACCTGTAGCCGGAGCACCAATATCAAGTTCAACAACAATTACCGGGGCTACATTGGTTGGAACATACAATTTGCAAAGCACATGGCAAACAGCAACAATAACGCTAGACCCTGCATTAGCCGGTACTACGTTCAGACTATTTTTTACCTGGCAAAATGACGGAAGCCTTGGCACTCAACCTCCCGGGTCAATTGATGATATATCATTGATCTCGCAGGCTCCCTACATAATGAGCAATAGTCCTATTACTACTTGTTCAGGATTATGGTGTGATGATGGAGGTTATAGTGCTAATTACACAACCGCAGATTACACTCAAACTTTCACCCCTGCATCAGCTGGAAATAATCTCCAGTTTGTTTTTAACAATTGGGCTATGGGTGATGCTCAGGACTACTTAAGCATATACGATGGACCCAACACGGGGTCTCCACTAATAGGAACCTTCAATAATGCATCCGGTTCTCCGGGAACAATAACCGCTACCAACGGAACCGGACAACTTACATTTTATTGGTTTTCAGACAATAATGGTCTTGGTGCAGGCTGGGAAGCCAGTATTTCATGTGTCCCTCCCCCTCCTGCAAACGACAATTGCGGAGGCGCAATTGCATTAACGGTAAATCCTGATTATGCCTGCGGAACAGTTACTTCCGGAACGGTAGCATATGCTACTCAATCTTCTGATGCTGAAGGTTGTTTTGGTACATCTGATGATGATGTGTGGTATTCCTTTACCGCAACAGGAACCGAACATAGAATTTCGCTAATTAATATTGCCGGATCAACAACTGATATGTATTGGTCATTATACAGTGGATCTTGTGGCTCGCTGACTGAGCTCACCTGTAGCGATGCAAACTCAGCGGATGTTACAGGTCTTAGTGGCGGTACTACATATTATGTTCGCGTATATACATATACATCTACACCTGGACAAAATTCAACTTTTGATGTTTGTATAGGAACTCCTCCTCCTCCTCCTCCAAATGATGAGTGCGCAGGAGCTATTGCGTTGACTGTTAACCCTGATCAAAGTTGTGCCGCTGTAACTTCTTCTTATACAAATTCAGCAACCAATTCTGGCATTTCTGCATGTGTAGGCTCGGGTGCTGATGATGATGTATGGTTCTCTTTCACTGCAACAAGCACAAGTCACGAGTTTACTATAGACAATATTACAGGAACAAGCACAGATATGGTTCATGAGATTTTCTCCGGTAATTGTGGATCTCTTAGTTCTATTGCGTGTTCAGATCCCAACACCAGTATATGGGGTGGTTTTACAATCGGTCAGGTCTATTACGTTAGAGTTTACACATATTTCACTAGCGGCAACGCTTCTTTTGACATTTGCGTAGGCACACCTCCACCCCCGCCTAGCAATGACGATCCTTGTGGAGCAACACCTTTATTAGTAAATTCTGGCAGTTGTTCATATCAAACAGCTGACCTTAATGTTTCAGCTACAGCAACACCAGGAATTCCTGCACCGGGTTGTGGAAGCTTAAGTGAAGACATTTGGTTCACAGCCGTCGTACCTGCCTCTGGAAGGCTTATTATTGATATTGCACAAAATGGTGGCCCAACAGATTTTGACATGGCATGGTATTCTGCCCCTAATTGTTCAGGTCCATTTACTCTTATTGAATGTGACTCTTATGACAGCCAAGATGGCTCAAATCCAATGATTTGTCGTACAGGTGCAATCTGTACTGTTCCAGGAGATTGCCAGCAAAACGCCACACTAACACCCGGGCAAACTGTTTATGTTAGAGTTTGGGAATATGGTGGTGGAACGACCGGACCTTTCGACATTTGCGCCTATGAGCCTGCGGCCCCAGGAGCTCCTAGTAATTGTTCAAGCCCAACAAATATTGCTTCGTTACCATTTGCACAAGGAAATACTACCTGCTGTAGAAATGACGATTATACTTCTGCAGATGGTTGTGGCAGTTCTTATCAGGATGGAGAAGATTTTATGTACACATATACTCCTTCTGCTAACGAAACTATAGATATAACCCTGACTGGAACATTATCCTATACAGGTGTTTTTGTAACAGATCGTTGTCCATCTAACGCTGCCGCAGTTTGTGTTGGAAGCTCAACTAATGCAAGTGGAAATCCTTTACTTTGTGGTGTTAACCTAACCGGAGGGACTACGTATTATATTATGATTGATACAGACCCAACACCCACTTGTACTCCGTTTAATATCAGCATAACCGAATCATCTACTCCGTCTTGTGGATTAAACTATAGTGCTTCAAGTATTGCATTTGCTCCAGACCTTAATAACGGAACTAATATTTCCCTCCCAGTTGATGACCGCTTTTCATCGAGTTATATTCCAATTGGATTCCCATTCTGTTATGATGGATTCCAGCATACCCAGCTTTTGGTATCATCAAACGCATACGTGATTTTCGATCCAATTGGTTGTGCAAGCAATTTACCAAGTGCTAATGCATCACCGGGTGGATCTTCAGGATGGGATATTACCGCAAATGTACCCAACACCACCAATGCGCCACGCAACTGTATCATGTTCCCATTTCACGATGTTTACCCTTCTAATGGAGGAACAATTAAATATCAAACTTTGGGAACTGCACCAAACAGAAGGTTTGTGTTAACATTTTTTGAAGTGCCGTATTTCAGTTGTACCTCGCTGCTTTTCACTGGACAACTAAAGCTTTATGAGACTACAAATGACATTGAAATACATATCGACAATAAAGAATCATGTGCTTGGAATGAAGATGGTGCCATTTTAGGTCTTCATAGCTATAATGGGACTACCGCTGTTGTTCCTAGTGGATACAATTATAGCACTCCATACACGATTAATAACCAAGCCTGGCGTTTTACATGTAACTGTGTTGGTTGTGTTGTTCTCCCTGTTGAGCTTGTTGAATTCACTGGAGAGAAGATTTCAAGCAAAACCAACTATTTGAAATGGACTACTGCTACTGAGTTAAACAATGACTATTTTGAAGTGGAACGCAGAGATGAATTTAGTGAAGACTTTGTGACTCTTGACAGAATAGATGGTGCCGGGAACTCTAACGCATTGCTACATTATTCATATACAGATATTGATGCTCCAGCTGGTGCAGCATATTACAGGCTTAAACAAGTAGACACTGACGGGAAATATGCATATAGTTCTACAATTGTAATTGGCGACATTAATGATTTGGCTGACATCAATGCGGTGTATCCAAATCCGGCTACAGATCGTTTAAACATTAAGCTAAACTCAGACGGCGGAGAGATTAAAATATCTTTGGTTGCCATGAACGGCCAGGTAATTGTATTGGAGGAGAGCACTCAATTATATGGTTTCAATGAAATCAGCTACGATGTTACAGATGTTCCTCCCGGATTCTATTACTTACGCATTAGCTCCCTTAAAAACGAAATCTATTACAAAGAAAAAATCGTAATAGAATAAAATACGTACTATTTCTACAAACTGCCTTCCATTCGGGGGCAGTTTTTTTATGCCCAAATTCACAATTAATTTCCTACCTTTGCAGCAAATTTCAGCAGCCCATGAATCCAAAAGTAGTTTTGTTCTCAGGGCAGGCCTCACAAAGCCTGGCTCAACAGATTGCCGACAAATACGAAACCACACTGGGAAAAACCAGTTTTACACGCTTTGCCGATGGCGAATTTGAGGTTTCTTTTGAAGACTCTGTGCGTGGAACCGAACTCTTTATCATTCAATCTACCCACTCGCCTGTTGAAAATCTTTTTGAACTTTTACTAATGATTGATGCTGCGAAAAGAGCATCTGCCCACCATATTTACGCAGTGGTTCCTTATTTCGGTTATGCACGTCAAGACAGAAAAGGAAAACCCAGAGTTGGTATTGGTGCCAAAATGGTTGCCGACATGCTGCAATCAGTAGGTGTAGAGCGAATAATTACCATTGATTTACATGCCGACCAGATTCAAGGCTTCTTTAATATTCCTGTTGATCACCTTTTTGCATCAACGATATTCATTCCTTATCTGAAAAGCCTAAATCTTCCAAATATCGTAGTGGGTTCACCCGATACAGGAGGAACAAAAAGAGCAAATTCCTATGCCAAGTTTCTAGACTGCGACATGGTTATTTGTTATAAGTCTCGCTCCAAGCCTAATCAGGTAAGCGACATGGTGTTAATCGGTGATGTTGAAGGCAAAGACGTTGTACTTCTCGACGATATTATTGATACCGCAGGAACAATTACCAAAGCCGCAGAACTTATTAAAGAAGCAGGAGCCAAAAGTGTTCGAGCTATGTGTACACATGCGGTATTAAGTGGCCCAGCATATGAAAGGATAGAGAATTCTTCTCTGGAAGAAGTAATCGTAACCGATACTATTCCAAAAGAACACCCAAGTTCAAAAATTAAAGTACTGTCTGTAAGCGAATTGCTTGCCGACGTAATTCACAGAAATATCAAATGTGAGTCTATTAGTACTCACTTTAATTTAAACACAATAATCTAAAAACACAAAGCAATGAAAACAGTATCTATGAGCGGTTCTCTTAGAGAGAACGTAGGGAAAAAAGATGCAAAAAGACTTCGCAAAGAAGGGCTTGTTCCATGCGTTGTTTACGGTGGAAAAGAGCAAATTCACTTTTCAGTTGAAGAAAAGCAATTTAAACCTCTGGTATTTTCACCTGAGGCAGCATTTGTTGAAATAAAACTTGGAGACAAGAGTATCAAATGTCTTTTGCAAGACATTCAGTATCATCCTGTAAGTGACAAAATTCTGCACGCAGATTTTTTTGAATTTACGTCTAACACTGAAGTTACCCTTCATGTGCCAATACGCACCACAGGAGTAGCCCCTGGAATTCTTAAGGGTGGTCGTATGATCAATAAATACCGCAAAGCTCCTGTAAAAGCTCTGCCAGATGCCATTCCAAATGAGCTTGTTATCGATATTTCTAAATTGGAAATCAATGATAATGTTAAAGTTCATGACATTCTCAGCGATAATTATCAAATTCTGCTTCCTGAAAACACAATGCTTGTAGGCGTTTCTGTAACACGCGTAGCTGTTGAGGAAGAAGTTGTAGCTGAAGGAGAAGAAGGAGCCGAAGGAGAAGAAGGTACTACAGAAGAAGGAGCCAAAGAAGGCGGAGAAGAGAAAAGCGAAGAGTAATCGTAAAAACTTACATATTATTTGTAATTTTGAGGCAGGATCATTCCTGCCTTTTTTTATGGAAAAATATTTGATTTGCGGACTAGGAAACATTGGCGATAAATATGCCGGCACCAGACACAATATTGGTTTTGAAGTAGTTGATTTTATGGCGCTTCAAAAAGAAATACCTTTTGTCAGTGCTCGCTACGGAGATATTGCCGAAATTAAAATACGCGGTCGAAAAGTAATATTGCTTAAGCCTTCAACTTTCATGAACTTGAGTGGTAAAGCCGTTAGATATTATTTGGAGCAAGAAAAAATCAAGATAGAAAACTTATTGGTCATCACCGATGATGTTGCATTACCGCTTGGAAAAATCAGAATCAGAAGCAAAGGTGGAGATGGTGGGCACAATGGACTCGACCATATTATAGAAATTCTAGGAACGCAAAATTTTAATCGGCTTCGTTTTGGCGTTGGCAACGATTATCCGCGCGGAATGCAGGTGGAATATGTTTTGGGTCAATGGTTTGAAGAGCAGATTCCTGTGGTAAAGGAAAAGATTAAAAAAGCAGCTGAAGCCGTGGAAAGCTTTGTACAGCAGGGCGTTGAGAGGACGATGAATATTTATAATACGTTGTAATTATAGTAGAGACAAGGCATGCCTTGTCTCTACTTCAATAATGCAACAAGGTTTTTCGCCTGAATTTCAATTGCTTTTTTTGCATCTTTCTCAGCAAGATTCGCCGGTGGTCCATAGGGCGTATTATTTACATCGACAATATAAAGCTTGCCATCATTGCGGTTTCGCATCACGTCAATTTCGCCAAAATCAAGTCCAATAGATGCAGTGAATTTTAGAATATTTGCTTTTTCTTCTGCTGAAATATATTTATCCACTTCTTCAAGCAGAACTTTTTGAGCACGGGTTTCGAAGCGGGCAGATTCTTCTTTTAGCTTGATATACACATATGGAATTATCTTACCAATAATCGGCACACGAATATCTTCAAAAAGGTCTTCTTCGTTCCTATTGTCAATTAAAATCTGGTAAATGCAATCCTTTTGCACCTCATCAACAGGGCATTCTACTATGGTTCCGCTATGGGTGGCATTATACTCACTTTTACAAACCGCAATGCCTTTAAAAAGTTGAGGATCAATTCGAGTTCGGTAACCAAAAGCCTCATAGAAATATTCCTCAATATAGGTTTTCAAAATATTATTATTGTGCATATTCAGCACTTTGATAATTTTGCTTTTCTCTTTCAAAATTGCAGGCACAGACCTCACGCTGGCATCTTCCCAGGCAATGGCGAAAATGGCTTTTTTACGCGGGTTATTGGTAAGAACCCATTTAGAATGATTGACCAGTTTGAAAATAATGGCTTTTGAACCTGGCAAATGTGGGTATGCAAGCACCCGTTTTATTCTGCCATGGAAAATAATGGATAGTGAAGCTCTATAGGCATATCTCAATTCCTTTCCAAAACACTCGAACCACGATTTCTTATTCGGGTAATAATTAATCAGAATTTTTCTCATCTCCCCCGCCATCATTTCCATTAAAATTTAGGCCTTTCGATTTTTCTTTCCATTTATCTCGGGCAGTTTGCTGTAAATCGGCCTGACTATCGTTTTCATCCAAAATTTCCTGCCCCAGCATGGTTTCCATAACATCTTCCATGGTAACTACGCCGGCAAAAACACCATATTCATCAACCACTAAAGCAATATGTTCATGAGCCTCCATTAGCATTTTAAAAAGCACGGGAATTGAAAAATTTTCATACACCACTATTGCATTTCGCTTTAAATCTGAGACTGGTATTTTTTCTTTGCCTTCAGCAATTTCTGCAAGCACATCAAATTTCAGAATATATCCGCTAATATTATCTGCATTACCTACATAAATTGGAACGCGAGAATGTTTCATAAAATCTTCAGACTTAAAAAACTCATTCACTTTCATTGTTTCAGGAATAGTGAGCACCACTGTTCGAGGCGTCATAATCTCTCGAATTTTTACGTTTTTAAGATTAACAAGATTACTAATTACGAGTCCTTCGCCTTCTTCAAACACTCCTTCCGCCTCTCCTATTTGAGCAAATGCTACTACTTCTTCACGAGAAACAGTATTTTTACTATTGTCTTTGCCAATAAATTGAGTTAGAAATTTAGCAATTATAACTAGTGGGTATGAAATAAACACGATAACCCTTAATGTCATGGCAGCAGGAAAAACCAATTGTTTCCAATAGTGAGCCCCAAGAGTTTTGGGAATTATCTCCGAAAAGAACAATACTGCAAAAGTAAGAATCATGCTCACAAGACCAAAGTATACATCTCCAAAAACGGTTACAGCCTGAGCTCCAACACCAGCTGCACCAAAAGTATTGGCAAAAGTATTGAGCGAAAGTATTGCCGTTAGGGGTTTATCGATATTCGACTTATAGTCGATCATAATCATAGCACTTTTACGACCACTCTCTCCAAACCTCAATAAATAGGGAACTGTTGCTGAAAGTAAAGTTGCTTCCAATATACTACAGAGGAAAGAAACAAGAAGTGTAAGTGCCAGAAAGAAAATTAATAAAGCCATTATTAAAAATAATTATCGGGGCTTATCATCATTTTCCGAATATGAATCGGGCTCCGCCTTTGGTTTAGTGGTTAATACCTTGATAAAAAAGTAAGCAGACACGATAATCACAATCGAAACTACGCTAATCATCATAATTAATGCAGAAGTATTCATTAGAAGCCTCTCCCTTCTTTTTTATGTCTTCTATATGCTTTACGCACTACCAGCGATATGGCAACAAATAGGGCCAAAAGCAATATTCTAGACAAATTTGTCAATAAGATTTTCTCCTTGATCGAAGATATTTCCTCAGGGCTTGTTGCCTTTGCTAATTGATCATACAAACCTGAATTCATAATCTTTCCAACAAGGCTTCCGGAATCGAATATCCAGCCATTTCCACTTAAAAGACTATGTATTGCTCCAGTCCAGTCATTGCCTTCTGGGGTAATAATTGCACCAATAAAGACAATAATCAAAATTGGAGGCGTAACATATTTTAAAAGGTATTTAAAAATAATACTCACCTTAATATCCGCACCTGCATTAATTTCTTTCCAGCCTTTATCCATTCCAAAAAACCATGAGAAAAGAATTACTTCGAGCGCAGCAAAAACAAAAAGAGAGAAAGTTCCCGTCCAGTAATCGTATTCATCAAACACCCCCTGATTAAAAAACAAAACTGTAGGTAAACCAAGGAATAGGATAATCACACCAAAAACAATTGATGATTTTAATCGCGACCACTTAAATTCATCGGTTAGAAATCCCATTACAGGAACACCCATAGCAAGTGAAGAGGTTATACCGGCAAAAAACAGTAATCCAAACCACATAAAACCCGCCACAACCGATAGCCATGGCCCCCATTGTGCAAAAAGATACGGAAGGGTTTTAAATCCCATGCCCAAGCCTCCTTGACCAGCAAGTTCCACAACCCTATCAACACCCAAATATCCAATAGAAATTGGAATAATTATGGCTCCACCGAGTACTACCTCAACAAACTCATTCATCCAGCCAGCCGACATGGCATTCAAAGCAATATCATCTTTTTTCTTCAAATAACTGGAATATGCGTGTATGGAACCCATTCCAAGCGAAAGTGTAAAGAACATTTGCCCGGCAGCAGCGAACCAGACTTTCGGATTCCACATAGAATCGAATTGCGGAGTCCACAAGAAATTCAACCCAACTGAACCACCGTTCACTGCTCCATCAACGCCAGACTTAAGCGTAATGGCTCGTATAGCTAAAACAATTCCAAAACCAATTAATAGAGGCATCCCAATTTTAGCAACTTTTTCAACCCCTCCACTTAATCCTTTTGAAAGGATAAAAACATTAAGAGCCAAAACAAAAACAAAAAAGGCCAACGATTCAAGCGGGAATAATGTTGCCTGATCTAATGCCACATATGAGTTAAAAACATCGACCACTCCTTCTTGACTCATTCCTGTGAAAGTCCCTTTCACACTATGAACCAGATAAGACAATGTCCATGATTCCATAAAAGTATAGTACGATGCAATGCCAATATTGCTAAAAATTCCAAAAACACCTACATACTTCCAAACTTTTCTTTTATCAAGGCTTTGCATCATAAAAGGAGTGGAATGAAACCCTCTATTTCCGCCATATCGACCAATAGACCACTCTACAAAAAGTAAGGGAATACCCATAAGTAAAAAGCTGACCAAATAAGGAATGATAAAAGTGCCACCTCCATTTTGCACAGCTTGCACAGGAAATCGCAAAAAATTACCAAAACCCACAGCATTACCTGCCATAGCTAGAATCAGGCCTACTCTGGTTCCCCAGGATTCTGTTGTTTTAGTCATAATCTATAAACTTTATGAAAAACCTGCTAATAAAACAGTATTTTTCAAAGATAATAAGGGCGAATTTAATGGTTTTTTTATGGATGGGAAAATTTTGTCTTAAAAACTATACGGCGCCCTTATAAATAGACTCCATTTTCTTAATCTGATCTGGCGATCCCAACACAAAAAGCTTAGTTCCGGCGGTAATTAATGTTTCGGGAGAGGGGTTTACATCAAAACTGCCATCTTCGCGTTTAATACCAATGATATTTGCTCCGCTCAACTTTCTGATTTGAAGGTCGCCAATGCTAACATGCTTCATGCTTTCGGGTAAATTATCGCATTCCAGTTCAATAAGATTATGCTCGTCGTGGCCATCAATGGCAATAGCCTGAAGAAATTCCACCAAATCAGGATGCATCACAAGCATCGCCATGCGGGTTCCGCCAACCTGTTCGGGCAAAATCACATGATCTATTCCTGCCAGACGCAACTTTCTGTCTGAGCTCTCGCTGGCTGCACGGCTAATGACTTCTATTTTATCATTCAAAGATTTTGCTGTTAAAGAAACGTATAGATTATCCGCATCATTTGGAAATGTAGTTATTAAAGCCTTGGCTTTGTACACACCTGCACGAATCAATATTTCTTCCTCTGTCGCATCCCCATAAATATATGCATATCCAAGTTGATCAATTTCGTTCAAAGCCTCATCCTGATTATCAATAATCACCACTTTTTGATCCGATTTTTTCAAATCACTAACAGCCTGCCTTCCATTACGACCAAATCCACAAATAATTACATGATTCTCCATTTTTTTCAGCTTAGATTTTTCTTTATATCCAAAAATAATTTTGCTTAGATGCCCTTCTATTATATTTCCTGCAATTAAACTCAAAGAGTAGGCTAAAATACCAAGGCTAAAGATAATCAGAATTATGGTAAAAATCATTCCCCCTTCTGAAAGCTGGTGTACTTCTTCAAAACCAACAGTGCCAATAGTAATTACGGTCATATAAAGTGCTTCAAGAAAAGTGAAGTTTTCAATCAGCATATACCCAGTAATTCCTGAAACTATGATAAGAAACACCAGCACAAAAGCCAGAACATTTAATTTTCTTAAACTGCTATGCTCATTCATGGTTGCCTTGTAAATTCATTAATTCTTTAATAAAAGGACATTTCAAACAATTGCGATTAGAACAATACTTTTGGAATAAATGAATAATTCCCTGACTTATAAGTGCAGTCTGTATTGTAAATTGCAGCTCCTTTACAAAGGTATGAATTATTTTGTTGTTTTCCGATTTACATTGCTCCATAAAAGCCAAAGCTTTACTAAAATATTGCGACTGAAAAGTGTTTTCTGCCCAGAAATAATAAAACGGAACAATGCCATTTACAATAATCAAATCTATAAAAGATGAACCCGGTCTAATGTGTTTGTTTAGACTTTCCTCTCCTTTTAGCGAATAGTGATTTCTCCAAAAAAATGATGTTTCCTGATTAAACCAAGCATAAACATCCTTTTTTGATTCAAAACCAAGCACTTGATTGGCAAGAGAACCATTGTTGTGAAAGAAAGCAGCCAATTGAGCAAGTCGCAAATCGGGCATTGCCGCCGGTCTAATTGGAGCATATTTCCAACTATTATAATTGATGGGATTCAAATAATATTTATGTTTCAAATACTTGTACTCCTTCTTTAGTGCCGCAATATATGGATGAGAAGAAGCTCCGGTTTCTAATATACCCGCTTGCCCAAAAAACAAGGCTTCAAGCGAATGTAAGTTTTCCTTTTCTTTGGAAATAATTTTATATGGTAAACTCCGAGCCAGAAACTCCATTGGCATAGTATTTTGTTTCAGCCCAAACGATTTTAATAGAATACGATAAACACATTCATCCCAATCTTGATTGCTCTCTTCAAAAACTTTCATTATTTCCCCAGCCTTTTTCCTCAAACGCGTTTTACCCATTTCTTCAAGACCGTTTTTCAGCGCTTTCTCTGGAATTTTACTCAAATAAGCAGCACAAATAAAGGGCGATTTTAGCGACATACGAATATGCTCGTATTTATCTTTCCATTCCTCAAGTAGCTTTTTGTCTAAAACAAGCACAGGTATTTCATTCTCGTTTATATCATATACAAGTTCATCGTTCTCTGCAACAACATGCAGAATTACTTTATTATAAGAGGAATCGAGATGATGCTTGTGTTTATACCATTCTGATGAGCGCACATGAATTTCTATATACCCCGAGAGTTTCAATCCATCGATAATAACGAGTGCCGCTTCAAAATCAGGTCCGTCTTTGTTTCCGCCCTTTCCGGGATGCAATATTTCGCATTTAACCCCTGAATTCAGGCTAAATTTACGTCCGGCAAGTTGATTTTCCCAGATAAAATGTAAAAAATCTTCTGAAATTTGCATTTATGGCACAGTTTTCCGATTAAAATTAGTAAATTTGCTAAAACCAGTCAATATGAAACATCTCTTTTTATTAACAGTAATTCTTTTCACCTTTGCTGCACAATCAGTTCAAGCACAAGCTGAAGAGCCATTTTTCGTTAGTGTTGACCAAATGCCTGAGTTCAGTAGCGGACAAAAAGGTCTTGGAGATTATATCAGAGGCAACCTTTCTTACCCACGCGAAGCCCTTGATGCTAAAGTTGAAGGCATTGTAATTGCATCCTTTATTGTTGAGAAAGATGGAAGCATCAGCAATATTGGAATTGTAAAAGGTCTTGGACATGGTTGCGATGAAGAAGTAGTTCGCCTGATTAAAATGATGCCCAATTGGACACCAGGACAGAAAGATGGAAAAGCGGTTAGGGTAAAACTCACTATTCCAGTCCAATTTAACCTGAGCTAAAAAATGAAACTCGTTTTCTCTATTGCCATACTCCTTTCTTCCGTATTGAGTATTGCTCAGGAAAACATTTATGGTTTTTGGCATGACTCACCTCATGTTGGCAGTGGCTTGGGAAATTACTATGCTTTTTTCGATAATAATAATTTTGTGTACTCCACAAACTCAATGGATTGTGACCAAAGATTGGAATCATATTCTGGTGTGTTTACAATTAAAGAGGACACGCTAATTCTGTATATCAGGCAAATAGATATTCTTTTAGACGGAAAAATTGAAGAAGATAATACCTCGTGTTATAATGGGTATTATATTGATGGAGGAGATCGCATCAGTATTGAAACGCGAAAGGACTATGAGCGCAAATACAAAATTGCATTTTCTACGTATTCTATAGAAGAGTTTGAATTAGAAATGATACAAATAGGCACAGCATCTTTTTACCTATTAAGCAAAGACCCTTCAGTTTATATTAATGACTGAGCCCTACGTAATATTGAATAATTACAATTATGCCTTGAACGAAGACTTCGATTATCTGGATGATTTCGTTCCACAATGGCCTGATGAAGAAAAACCCAAATATGAAGCTGATTGTCTCAAGTCTGATACAGATCAGGCTTTGCCAGATACGGAGAAGTCTTGAGAAACTAAACTACAATATTCACAATTTTCCCGGGCACAATAATAACTTTCTTAGGCGCTTTTCCCTCGAGCCATTTTACGCTTTCTTCGGCGTTTAGCACTGCTTTTTCAATGTCTTCTTTAGATGCATCAGCTGGAAGCAAGAGTTCAAAACGACGTTTCCCGTTAAATGAGATAGGATATGCAATTTCACTTTCTTTCAGATAATCCTCATTATAATCAGGAAATACAGTTTTTGAAATACTTCCCTGATGCCCAAAGTGTTTCCATAATTCTTCCGCAACATGGGGTGCAAAAGGAGACATAATGATTGCAATCGGTTCCAAAATCTCCCTTTTATGACATTTCAAATCACTTAATTCATTGGTGGCAATCATAAAAGAACTGATACATGTGTTGAGCGAGAAGCGTTCAATATCCTGCCCAATTTTTTTAATACATTTATGCAGTACTTTTAATTCGTCATCTGTTGCTGCATCGTCTGTCACGATCAGTTTTCCGTGATCGAAATGGAGACGCCAATATTTTTTCAGGAAGCGATATACCCCTTCAATTCCTTTGGTATCCCACGGTTTTGATTGTTCAATAGGCCCCAAAAACATTTCGTACATGCGCAGAGTATCTGCACCGTATTTTTCTACCAAATCATCAGGATTCTGAACATTATACTTGGATTTGGACATTTTTTCAACTTCCCAGCCGCAGACATATTTATCCTTTTCAAGAATAAAACGTGCATGCTCATTTTCTGGTCGCCATTTTCTAAACGCATCAATATCAAGCACATCATTGTCTACCAAATTGATATCCACATGAATTGGATAGGAAAACTCCTCTCTTCCGGGAATATTCGCTGAAATAAAAATGGGTACTTCTTCCCAAGTTTCAATTTCTTCCATCACGGGTACATCTTCTCCTGCAACAGCCTTTTTAATTCTTTTCAAGACCTTATCGGTATGCAAAATTACATCTACAATATTGAAAAGAAGAATCTTATAATTATTCTCTTTTGCATATTCTTCATACGGAAAAACAAGTTTTTCCAATGACTTTTGGCGCTTAATTTCGATTAGAATCTTCGCTTCTTCAGAATAAAAATCAAATCGACGGTGACCTTCCTTAAAATTTTGTTTGAATTCAACTCCGCTTTGTTTTCCTCTAATCATTTCCCAGAGCACAAATTCGGCCATGGCCTCAGGCTTCACACGATACACAAAATTACTTCGTCCCTGAATCATTCCTTGATTCACCATTTTTTTAAATGGTTCCTCTTCCGGAGTGAGTCCAAGGTCAAATAAAAATTTATTCCAGAAACGTGAATAGATTAAGTGCCCTGTTGCGTGTTCTGCTCCTCCCACATAAAAATCTACAGATTTCCAATAATTAACCGCATCCTGCGAAAAGTATTCAGATTCATTATGCGGATCCATATATCTCAAATAATACGCACTCGAACCTGCAAAGCCCGGCATGGTACTATGCTCATAAGGGAATTTGTCGTTATACAACCAATCTTTTGCTCTGGCCAAAGGCGGATCTCCAGCTTCTGTTGGAAGATATTTATCCACTTCTGGCAATTGCACAGGGAGTTCTTCATCTTTTACTACATAAGGGATATTTCCTTTATAATATACTGGGAAAGGTTCGCCCCAATAACGCTGGCGGCTAAATATCGCATCGCGAAGACGATAATTGATTGAGCCCTTGCCAAAGCCATTCTCTTCAGCATACTTAATGGTAGCTTCTATGGCATCAATTGCATTCATTCCATCGAAAATGCCGCTATTTACACAAATGCCATCTTTAGATTCATAAGCTTCTATTCCAATATCACCACCCTTTATTACCTCAACAATTGGAATGCCGAAGTGTTTTGCAAAAGCATAGTCGCGACTATCGTGCGCAGGAACAGCCATTACAGCGCCTGTACCATATCCGCCAAGTACATAATCTGCAACCCAAACCGGAACTGCTTTACCATTGAACGGATTAATTGCATAAGAGCCGGTGAAAACACCACTAATATTTTTTGCATCGCTAATTCGATCTCTCTCACTGCGTGTTAATGCATGTTGAAGATATTTTTCAACCGCTTCTCTATTCTCTTCTGTTGTAAGTAATTCTACATAAGGATGTTCGGGGGCAACAGACATAAATGTTACCCCAAAAATAGTATCTGGGCGAGTTGTAAAAACCTCAAGATCCTTATCTGGTTCATTTACAATCACAAATTTTATAGAAGCTCCTTTACTTTTACCGATCCAGTTTTTCTGAATTTCTTTCACGTTTTCGGGCCAATCGATATTATCAAAACCACTCAACAACCGATCAGCATAAGCAGTAATGCGTAAAGACCACTGCTTCATTTCTTTTTTCACCACCGGATGTCCTCCACGAACGCTGTGGCCATCGCTCACTTCGTCGTTGGCTAGAACCGTTCCAAGTGCAGGACACCAATTTACCATGGTATCAGCCAAATACGCCAAACGGTAATGCATAAGAACTTCCGATTTTTCCTCCTCATCCATAGCCTTCCACTGAGGAGAAGTAAATTCATCCTCCAAGCTAGTTGCAGCATTTATGTTGACATTGCCATTTTTTTCAAATTCTAAAACAAGCTCATTTATTGGAGCTGCTTTTTGCAATGTTTTATCGAACCATGATTCAAAAAGACGGAGGAAAGTCCACTGTGTCCATTTATAATATTTTGGGTCGGATGTACGCACTTCCCTATCCCAATCAAAAGAAAAACCAAGCTTATCCAATTGCTCACGATATCGAGCAATGTTTTTCTCTGTAGTAATAGCAGGATGTTGACCTGTTTCGATGGCATATTGTTCTGCAGGCAAACCAAAGGCATCGTATCCCATTGGGTGAAGCACATTAAACCCTTTCAATGTTTTGTATCTGCTATATATATCAGATGCGATGTATCCAAGTGGGTGGCCAACATGAAGACCTGCTCCTGAAGGATAGGGAAACATATCAAGCACATAATATTTTTCGCGAGACTTATCTTCTGTTACTGCAAAAGTTTTATTTGCTGCCCAATACTTTTGCCAATCTGCCTCAATTCGTCTATGATCGTATTCCATTGTATGCGATTATTTTCTGCGAAATTAGCAAAAATGAATGAGATCCAGGGTCAACGCATTAAAATAGACAATAAATAGTCGTTATCCCAGGCTGCCATTAGTCTTTTGCTCTTTATGGATACTTTTATGCT
>JAFGWG010000110.1 GCA_016937255.1 Bacteroidales bacterium | reverse complement strand
GCCCAGGTGGTGAAATTGGTAGACACGCCAGCTTGAGGGGCTGGTGATCGCAAGGTTGTGCAAGTTCGAGTCTTGTCCTGGGCACCATTGTGGAAAGCACATTCAGCTTTCCACATTCAACTCTCCACAAACATACGCCCAGATGGCGGAATTGGTAGACGCGCTAGTTTCAGGGACTAGTATACGCAAGTATGTGCAGGTTCGAGTCCTGTTCTGGGCACAGTAAGCAGACTTCAGTCTGCTTTTGTATTTTTAGGTTTCCACTTTTATACTTCCCGGTTTTCTTTTACATTTGCAATAAAATATTTGTCATGTGCAAGAATCTCAAAAACCCATACGCTTCTTTAAATGGCTACAACTGTTTTGGCTGTTCTCCTGATAATGTATTTGGTTTAAAAATGAGTTTCAGAGAAGAAGGCGAATATGTCGTTTCTGAATGGACCCCAAACACCAATTACGAAGGGTGGATGAATGTTTTACATGGCGGCATACAGGCCACGTTAATGGATGAAATCGCAAGCTGGGTAGTTTTCGTAAAAGCCGGAACAGCAGGTGTAACACGAAATATGGATATCAAATACAAAAAACCGGTATTCGTCACCGATGGTAAAATTAAAATTCGAGCAAAAATAAAGGAAATTCAACGAAATATGGCTGATATTGCCGTGGAACTTATTTCAGACGATAAAGTGAAATCTGAAGGAATTATTCGATACTTCCTTTACGACGATAAAACAGCCAAAGAAACCTTTTTTTTCCCCGGTAAAGATCAGTTTTGATTCCAAATTTCATATTCCCAAGGATAGCCATTCTTTCGAATATCTTTTTTAGCAGCCTTATACAAATCATTAAAATATTTATCTGATTTCCTGATCGTTTTCAAACGGCGTTCAACCAAAACTTTGTTTTTCTCATCTTTAGATAACTTCAAATAATATAGATAATTACGAATTTCTTCATAAAACATATTCAGCTTTTTACACCATATTGCCTTTTGCAAAAAACAATACTCGCATCGTGGATTTAAACTTAAAATAGCATCTATATCATGAATTGCTTCTCTGTAATCTTCTTGCATAGAATATAAACGAGCCCTAAAAAAATAATAATCCTCGCGCTTCGAATCTATTTCAATGGCTTTATTAATCACCTCCATCGATTTATCATAGCGCTCGCGTTGCATCAATATTAATGCCTTGGTATAGTATAAATCAGATTTACCAGAATTAATCCCTATTGCCTTATCAATATCCTGCAAACTCTTCTCATATTCTTTAACCCTTAAGTAAAGTATAGCTCGCTCATTAAGCAAATCAACATTTGAAGGATCGGATTTCAGGTTATCGCTAACCAAATTTATTTCATGGTAATAATTCACCCTAATAGGTTTATCAGATTCATTTTCAGCATATTGCTGAGCTTTTACACAAGAACTCAGCGATAGAAAGAAACTCATTACTATGGGTAAATAAGGCCTCATTGTGGATAACTTGTTAATAACTTTACGTTAAATTGAGTAAAAGGTTGTATTTCAGTTAAATATTTTTTAAACATTATAAAGTAACAACCATGCCAGAATTTCAAAAAAGCGATTCAGAGTCATTCACATTTCAAAACTCAATTCCTTATTTCGTTTAAGTTTCCCGATAAATCAAGTAAAAATGAGAAAATAACAGAGTCCTTTGTCACCATTAATTCCCATGTATATTTTCAATCAGAAATACTGTCATTCAAGTATTCGATGTTTTATCAAGCCCAAATAAACCTTATCTTTGCATACCTGAACTATCACACTATGAACAGCACCGAGAAAATACTCATTCTTGATTTCGGTAGTCAATACACACAGCTTATTGCACGTCGCATTCGCGAAATGAATGTGTATTGCGAAATTTACCCTTTCAATAAACCACCAGAGATTAGCATCGATATTAAAGGCGTAGTCTTAAGCGGAAGCCCTTTTTCGGTACGTGACCAAGGTGCTCCCAAGCCTGACCTTAGCAAAATTAGAGGCAAATTACCATTGCTTGGAGTATGTTACGGAGCGCAATATCTTGCCAATTCAGAGGGAGGAAATGTTTATCCTAGCGAAACCCGCGAATACGGAAGAGCCAATATCTCAGAACTCAACACAGCTCATCCATTGTTAAAAAACATTAGTGTAGGTTCTCAGGTCTGGATGTCGCATGGTGATACCATAATGGAAACGCCCAATCAGTTTATTACCATTTGCAGCACTCACGATGTTAAAGTTGCTGGATTTGAAATTAAGGGTGAAGAAACCTACGGAATTCAATTTCATCCAGAAGTGTATCACAGCACAGACGGAAAAGAATTGCTCAGCAATTTTATGGAAATCTGCAAAGTAAGTCGCAATTGGACAGCCGATGCCTTTGCCCAAAGCACCATTGAAGACTTGAAAAAACAAATTGGAGACGATCATGTTATCATGGGTCTTTCAGGTGGTGTAGATAGCACAGTAGCGGCAACATTACTCCACCAGGCGATTGGTAATAGACTACATGGCATCTTTATCGACAATGGGCTTCTTCGCAAAGATGAATATGAAGAAGTACTGGAATCTTATAAAAATATTGGGTTGAATGTTAAAGGCGTTGATGCTTCAGATAAATTCCTCAACAATCTTGCTGGCATAACAGAGCCCGAAGCAAAAAGAAAAAGTATTGGCGAAACATTCATTCGTGTTTTTGAAGAGGAATCGAAAAAAATTGAAGGCGCTTCATGGCTTGGGCAAGGTACTATTTATCCCGATGTAATTGAAAGTATTTCAGTAAACGGACCATCACAAACCATAAAATCGCATCACAATGTGGGGGGATTACCCGAAAAGATGCACCTTAAAATCACCGAGCCTTTACGCTTGCTTTTTAAAGATGAAGTACGCCGTGTAGGCAAAGCACTAAACATTCCTCAAAACCTACTTGCCCGTCACCCATTCCCGGGTCCTGGATTAGGAATACGAATACTAGGTGATATTACTCGCGACAGAATAAAAATACTACAGGAAGCCGATGCTATATTCATCAATAGTCTGAAGAAAAGCAATCTATATAATGAAGTATGGCAAGCTTTTGCCGTTTTGCTCCCCATTCAAACTGTTGGAGTGATGGGAGATGAAAGAACATACGAAAATGTTCTTGCGCTGCGTGCAGTAACATCAGTTGACGGCATGACTGCCGACTGGGCTCCCCTACCCCATGATTTTCTATCTAAAGTATCGTCAGACATTATCAATAGAGTTAGGGGTATAAACAGAGTTGTGTACGATATCAGTTCAAAACCACCTTCAACAATTGAATGGGAATAATGCGATGGTATAATATTTGATAAATGCTGAATTATGAAAAGAAAAATTATAATTACCACATTACTTGCCTTTTTCGCTAGTTTCATATCTTTTGCTCAAGTTGCAGTAGAGATATCTACAGAAGTTGATATTATAAACGGAAAAGCATATTATATTCACGAGGTGAAAGAAGGTCAAACCCTTTATTCCATTTCTAAAGCATACAAGGTAAGCATCGACAATATTAAAGAGGCTAATAAAATGACTGATAATCAGCTCAAAAAAGGGTATCTCCTTAAAATTCCTGCCAAGAAAGAGATGATTGAAAACAATGTTGAAAATTCGGGTGTGCAAGTTGGCATGGAGAATCATATTGTACAAAGAGGTGAAACACTCTACAGCATTGCCAAATTATATGAAACCAATGTCGATTATATTAAAAAACTGAACCCCGGATTAAGCGATAATATTAGTGATGGTCAGGTCATCATTGTCCCCGTAAAAAACAGAGTTGAAGTTAAGGATAGCAGTCGCATTCACATTGTAGAAAAGGGTGAAACATTGTACAGCATTGCAAAGCAATATCTAATCAGCGTTAAGGAACTTAAAGATTTGAATCCCGGACTTGATGAGAATATTCAACCTGGGCAAGAACTCATTGTTGGATTCGAAGCTAGTGATGTGGTAGCTCCAAACGATACTACACCTAATAATTGCGAAGATCCAATAATTTTACAAGAATACAATATTGCATTGCTCATTCCTTTGCGCATGGAATATGCTGGTGCTCGAATTTTTAGAAGCGATGAAAGAGACGAAAACGATTTTTACAAGTTCACCCCTTTCTCCTATATTCAATTTTACGAAGGTCTAAAATTTGCCATCGATACCATGATAAAATCAGGCATGAACATCAATCTTTTCGTTTATGATCTCGATGATACCGATGAAAAACTTGAAAAAGTGCTTTCTTCCCCTGATCTTAAAAACATGCATCTAATTTTAGGCCCATTTACCCAAACATATCTCGACACATTAAGCGCTTTCAGCTATGAGCATAAAATTCCAATGGCTAGTTGCTTTTTAACTGGAGAAATTAATCTCAGGGAAATTAATCCATACTATTTTAATCCTGTAAGTAGCATCTATTATCAAATGGTTGGACTCTCCGAGTTCTTTAAAGAAAGCAAACCAGATGCAAACGTTATAATTGCATATCAAGGCACGCCAATGGAAAAATCAGCGGCAATGGTTATTGACTCTCTGATGAAAGACATAGAATACAGCAGTTTTAGCGCGGTTAATCTTACCGAAGAAGGTCTAAAAGGGGTCTCTGCAAAATTCAATGGATCAAAAGAAAACATCATTTTGAGTTTAGCAAATGGCGAAATTTTCATCAGCAACTATATTCGCAATCTGAATGAATACAAAAAGAATTTCAACGTAACTCTTATGCCACTACCCGGTTGGCTGAATTATGAAAATCTCGATTTGGAATTCCTAGAATACCTGCATTCACAATTCTTTGGCAGCTACTTTATTGATTATGAGCGGGAAGATGTTCGCAGCTTTACCAAACGGTTTCAAAAAGACTATAAAGCAGATCCCGACAATCTTGCATTTATGGGATATGATTTCGGAGTATATTTCCTTTCGGCTTTACATGAATATGGAACTAATTTTGCGTCCTGCATCGATAGTCTCAACGTCAATACCTTAAGCACGGGTTTCAAATGGGTTAAAGTGCCAGGCGAAGGCTACCATAACAAATGTATAAAGCTTTACAAGATGCATGATCTGCAACTATGGGACATCAATAAAGATCTCAAACTCGACTAGTGTATTTTCCAGGTTTCTAATGCCATTTTATAAATGCGCATAAGCAT
Source organism: Bacteroidales bacterium (assembly GCA_016937255.1). Taxonomy (GTDB): domain Bacteria; phylum Bacteroidota; class Bacteroidia; order Bacteroidales; family DTU049; genus BM518. Next base: position 5,141 of record JAFGWG010000110.1, on the reverse strand, counting down.
ATTTTTGCCATTGTGAATTCTACAGCCTGCTTCTTCACATTTCGATAGAAAAAGGGTTTTCTCTGGGTTATACACCAAATCATAAGCAATACACAAAGGCGAAACAGCATTATAATTAATATCTGGTGCCTGATTCTGAAGTGAGCCCATTCCAAGAGGTGTTGCATTAACAATGAAGCCATAGGTTGATAGCTTCTCAGGAGATAAAACACTTCCCACCCTTCCTGAAATAATATTTCCGCGGTTTACAAAATCAGAAGAAATTCCCAACAACCACAATGCATAAGCAACAGCCTTAGCAGCACCTCCATGTCCAATAATTAAAGCCGGTTTGACAAAATCAGGATTCAAGGAGAGCAAATCATCCTTAAATGCAAGGTAATCTGTATTATGTGCATCAATACGGATTCTTTCTTCCTCATGAAAAATGCTAAGCATATTGCTAGCCTGCAATGATGGGATATTCACTGAATCAGCCAAGGCATAGACTTCTTCTTTAAAGGGTAATGTTACAAGAAGGCCGCTTAGTTTTTCCTTTTTCAGGAAAGACCTGAATTTTTTCAGATTTTTCAATTCATATTTTTGAAACACCGCATCAATATTATGCTTTGCAAAATACTCCTCAAAATAATCTTTAGAAGGACTCTGTGCCAAAGGCCGACCAATAATACCATACCGTCTCATAGACCTATTTCTGATCGAATTGTTTCAATTCTTCCGGAAGAAAGTGAAAAAAAGTATCTCCACGCAAACCTATTCGCAGTGTTTCCAATGCTATAACTTCATCTGGCGAAATATTTCCAAGATTCACATCAAAACCAAACTCCTTAATAAAATACACCTGTTGACTCTTCTTAGGTGCTTCCCAAATAATTTTATCCGCTGGCGTAGAATCGATAATTTTATTAATCAAATTTTTCTTTGCTGTACCGCTTTCATTAAAAATTCCAATATTTCCGGATTCGCGAGCTTCGCCAATTACATATGCTGCACCGGCTTCCAGTTCCGAGTTCATTTGATTTACCCACTCATTGGGGCGGATATTTACATCTGCTCGTTTAGAACCCACTTCGCTAAGAACATAAAAATCTTTGGCGAAAGTTCTAATATAATCGCATTTGGCATCATGGTCAATATCCATAGATCCATCTGAGATTTCAACCGTATGGATTTTGAATTTCTTCAATAATTTTCTATACTCATCAAGACTACTGCGAATTAAGAAAGCTTCAAAAAGAGTTCCTCCAAAATACACATCAATTCCTGCGTCTGTATAAACCGCAATTTTTTCTTCCAGTTTCCCACTAATCGCAGATGTACCAAAACCCAACTTCACAAAATCAATTAAATGACCGGCAACCTGTATTAGATCATCAGCCTGGCGAGGGCTCAACCCCTTATCCATAACCATAGAAAGTCCTTTTATTCTCGGTTTCTCAGAACGCTGAGGTAAATGCTTCATTTTGTAGTTCATCATCGATCAATGGTTTTTAGTAAAATTCGCAATAATTTCATTTATATGAGCATTCTTACGCAATTCCTCATTATACTCAAAAAAAGAGTCAAGTTCAGTAGCATCAATACTCAAGGCTTCGAGAAGAACCAGTTCTCCTTCCTTCAGCTTTCCAGCATCGAAAAGATAAACGGCTTTTCGGTACAAAAGTAAACCGATTTCTTCAAGAGAACGTTCTGCTTCAGAAATAATCTCAAAAGCCTCTTCAAATCCACTTTTATGCAAGTGAGCCTCACTTAAAATAAGCCATGCATCTACATTTTGAGGATCAAGCAAAACCGACTTTCTTAAAGCCGTAATGGCATCATCAAAACGATCAAGATTCAGCAAAACATCGCCTTTTAGCTGATGAGCCTCACTATTGGTTGATTCTGCTAATATAGCAAGCTCTATATGCTGCAGAGCGCTCTCAAAGTCGTCTTTATCGTTGTAAACATAGGCCAAACCTATACGAGCATCTACATAATTGGCATCAAGCTCAAGACTTTCTAAATAATATTGGCGAGCCTTGTCCATATCGCCCATAGCGAACCAGGCTTCTCCAATAAAATATAAGGTTCCTTCATCGCGGCCTTCAATCTCCATGGTTTCCTCAAAGCACTTTACGGCCAAATCGTGTTTACCGATATTCAAAAACACATGCCCTCTATTGAAAATAGCTGAAGAAAATTCGGGATCAACTGCCAAAGTATAATCATAGGCTTCAAGAGCATCATTGTACTTCTTCTGACCAGAATACGCATTTCCTAAATGAAACCAGGCAAAAGAGCTGAATGGATGATCGTCGATGAAACGAGTGAAGAAACGAATACTCTCATCGTATCTCTTTGCTGAATCGAAAACATGAGCCAGCTCATTCAATACAAAATCATCGTCGGGTCGCATTGCAAGCAGCCTTTTAAGCACAGAAACCGCTTTTCTAAAATGACCAATTTGCTGATATTCCATTGCCAACGACAATAAAACATGCTCAGGATTCTCATCCACTTCAAGAGCCTGTTCTAAAAACAAAATAGCATCTGGATGTTTGTTCATTTCGCTATAAATGGCTGCCATCGAGAGCAATACATCGGCATTATCGGGATACACATCATGAAGACTCTGCAATTGCGACAAAGCCTTCTCTTTTTTATTGTTCAAAATATTCCACTGAGCTTCACGAATTTCAAGCTCAATATTCAACGGAAAATATGCTCGGGCAAGCTCCAACGCCAATTTCAATTTCTCCTTCTGATTATTCATTAAATAGAAATCGATAATTTCTATAAACTCATCTGAATCAAAAAAGAAACGCTGTTCCTCCTGAACCATCTTCTCAAACCGCCCTACCAATTCCGACAAGGCATCCTCCTCATTATGACTAAAATTTTCCTCCACGTTCTTTCTCTTCAATTTTTACTCAATGATATCTTCCTCAATATCAGGATCTAAACTATCCTCATTCAAATCAATAAGTGCGTCATCGGTTTCGCTTAAAACATCATCAGGAAACAAGTCCAAGCCACCTTGTGGTGCCAAATGTAATTCCGACTGCTGGTCTATGATTTGAGGATAATCCAAATTCAAATCAGCTTCTACAATTTTCACCAATTCTATATTGAGGGTAATCATTTTAATAAAATCAAAAACATATAGAATTTTCTGATGCGGATCATTGATGATTTGTTTCATCCGAACATCCTTCATAATCAGCACTTTCTTAGCAGCCTTCTGATCCTCGTCATCATCACGATTATCGTCTTCCAAATCCATATCCATCAGCGTAATTTCCTTTTTTCTATGCCACTCATTATCGCATAAATAAAAAGATGCCAATTCCATTTCTTTAAACTTGCAGGTTTGAACCAATGCATTGTGGAACTCTTCAAATGATTGATTTGCAAGAACTTCCACTACTCTCAGGAAGTCTTCATTCTCATCGGAATTAATTCTAAAACGATATGCATGCATAGTAACTGTGTTTTTATTACGAAAATACTAAAATTTATCGGGTGCAGAGAAAATTCTCACGATTTTTGCCGCAAACCAAGTTCCTTTCCTTTTTGAAGCATGAATTCAAAGGCCTCATTGTAGCTATTATGAATATCTCCGTCCAAAATGGCTTCCTTAATAGCGTTTTTAATAATTCCCACTTCCCGCGATGGCTTAATATTAAATGTTTCCATTATTAATTCACCACTAATAGGTGGTTGCCAATTTCTTACACGGTCTTTCTCCTCAATTTCCACAAGTTTCTGTCTCACTTTAACAAAATTAGCCTGAAAACGAGCCACTTTTGTCTTATTTCCGGAAGTAATATCAGCATCTGCAAGCATCATCAGATCATCAATATCATCGCCGGCATCGAAAAGCAAACGGCGAACAGCACTATCCGATACAATATCCTCTACAAGTGCAATGGGACGAAGATGAAGTGCCACCATTTTCATTACATAAGTCATTTTCTCGTTTTGCGGCAAACGCAAATCATGAAAAACTTTTCGCACCATTTTTGCGCCTACGGCATCGTGCCCGTGAAATGTCCAGCCATGTCCTTTCAGGAAGCGTTTGGTTGGAGCTTTGCCAATATCATGCAAAAGAGCTGCCCAGCGCAACCAAAGGTTTTCACTATTGGGTGCAAGATTATCTACTACCCCAAGTGAATGAAGGAAATTGTCTTTATGGGCATATTTACCCTTATTCTCAACACCTTTTAAAGCTGATAATTGTGGCAAAAATCGCTGCAGCAAACCACAATCATACAACATTATAAATGCAATGGAAGGTTTATCAGCCATCAACATTTTACTCAATTCCTCAGAAACACGTTCAGGAGCAACAATATCGATACGCGAAGCAAGTTTTTTAATTGCCGAATAGGCTGAAGATTCAATTTCAAAATTAAAACGAGATGCAAAACGTATGGCACGCAACATTCGCAAAGGATCATCATCAAAAGTAATTTCAGGATCCAAAGGAGTTTTAATTATTCCCATTTCCAAATCACCTACGCCATTAAATGGATCGTGAAGTGTAGCAAAATCCGCTCCCAAACTCAAAGCCAAAGCATTTATTGTAAAATCGCGGCGTTTCTGATCCTCTTCAATACTTCCCGATTCTACCTCGGGGTTTCGACTATTGCGACTATAACTTTCTTTACGCGCACCAACAAATTCCCAATCTATTCCATCGAATACAAAATGAGCTGTTCCAAAATTTTTAAAAACCTGAACACCGTTTTTTATTTTCAGCTCACCAGCCAACCAGTCGGCCAATTCAATACCATCACCTTCAACAACGATATCGATGTCTTTAGATGCGTTTCCCATAATAAGATCACGCACATAGCCGCCAATCACAAAAGCGCGGATATTTTGCTCTGCCGACCTCTTGCGAATCAGCCCAAATACTTTATGTTGAAGATGCTTTTCAAACATGGGGGTGCAAAGGTAGAAGTTTTTTGGGGAATAGCGGGAATAGTGGGCATTCTTTTAGACAAAATTGTGGAATATCGTGTCTTGGTTAAAAAAGAGAAATAAATATTCGTATTTTAGCTGAGATTTAGGAAATAAACAATACGAAATATCTAATCACTTGGGCAACGTGTTAAGTACTATAACTGACATTATATTAACTACCGAAAACAGCT
>JAFGWG010000109.1 GCA_016937255.1 Bacteroidales bacterium | reverse complement strand
TGTAATTTCAAAGATATTTCTACTCGAATTATTAACCAAAATGTTTTAATAAAAAAAGAGGCTATCCCTTTTGAGACAGCCTCTTTTCGTATTATGCTTAGGCAAATATTCGTATCTTTGAAATAAAAACATCGCATGGATATTATCATCAGCGGCACTTCCAGAGGCATTGGCTTTGCCACAGCAGCAGCAGCTTTACAGCATGGCAGACATAGAGTTTTGGGTCTAAGCCGCAGCACAGATGGGATTGAAGCTCTGAATGATATTGCAGAGAAAGCAAAACATGGAAGCACCTTTCACCATTTAGAAGCTGACTTGGGAGAAGAGAATTATGCCGCAGCCTTAAAAAGATTACTTGATGTCATGAATTTCAGACCGGAGATACTCATCAATAATGCAGGCGTTCTGGTGAAGAAGAATTTTGAAGACTTCAATAAAAGTGATTTCGAATATACATTTAGGATGAATTTTTGGGCTACATTTTTTCTAATTCAGAATGTACAGCCGCATATGCCAAAAGGATCTCATATTGTGAACATTAGCAGCATGGGCGGTTATCAAGGTAGTGCAAAATTCAACGGACTTTCAATGTATGCTGCAGCCAAAGCAGCCATTGCCAACCTGAGTGAAAGTTTAGCAGAGGAATTGAAAGATCAAAAAATAAACGTAAATGCGTTGTGCCCAGGCGCAGTTCAAACAGAAATGCTTGCCGAAGCCTTCCCCGGATTTAAAGCTCCTGTCACACCTGACGAGATGGGTCAATTTATTTTTAACTTTGCACTCGAATCTGGAAAGATTATGAATGGCAAAGTCATCCCGCTTTCCTTGTCAAATCCATAAAAAATGGAACATGTAGATCACGATGGTATTGTAAAAGAAATTAATGGAAACGAAATAAAAGTATCCATTATCTCCATAGCAGCTTGTGCTTCCTGTGCAATTCAAAATGTTTGCAATCCTTCCGATGCCAAAGAAAAAATATTTAGCATTAGAAGCAAGAATGCCAATGAATTCAATATTGGAGAGAAGGTAAAACTTACTGTCTCAGCAGGCAAAGGATTATTAGCGGTCTTTTTGAGCTATATTTTACCAGTCATTATCATTTTTGCCTTTATTATTGTAGCTCTAACATTGGGAATGGGAGAAGGAATCTCAGCCTTGGTAGCATTGGGGGCTACTGCTATTTATTTTCTCATCATTTTTCTCACACGCAAAAAGGCCGCGGAGTCTTTTAATTTCAGTATTCATAAGCAATGAAAATACAACATCACATATCGCTTAAAGACTATAATAGCTTTGGTGTTGACGTTAACGCCCGTGAGCTGATTGAAATTGAAAAACCTGAAGAACTACTGGAGTTAAAAGATAAGATTGGAGAAAATGAACAACTGCTTTTCCTTGGCGAAGGGAGCAATATTCTTTTTACGAAGAATTTCAATGGACTCATAATCAAATCAACCGACGAGCACATAGAAGTTCTTGAAGAAAATGAAGACACTATCCTCATTGCTGCTGGTGCTGGATTAAACTGGGATAATTTTGTTGAATTTTGTTTGAACCAGGGATGGCATGGCCTTGAAAATTTAAGCCTGATACCAGGAAGTATTGGAAGCAGCCCTGTGCAAAATATTGGAGCATACGGAATTGAAGCCTGCGATTTTATTGAAGAGGTTTTTGCTTACGATATCACTAAATCAGAATTTATCAGTATTTTTAAGAGGGAATGTGAATTTGGCTACCGGAATTCCATTTTTAAAAAGCGAAAAGAACTTTTTATATATAAGGTAAATTTTCGCCTCAAGAAAAAGCCTGAGGTCAATATTTCCTATACTGCATTAAAGAAATATTTCAACGAATCAGGCATTTACAATCCTTCTCCAGCTGAAGTTAGAAAAGCAGTAATTGAAATTCGTCGAAGCAAATTACCTGATCATACCAAGATTGGAAATGCCGGAAGTTTTTTCAAAAACCCTGTTATTGAACATGATAAATTTCTTGAATTACTATTAAAACACCCCGATATTCCACATTACGAAGCAGAAAACAATATGGTAAAAATACCTGCTGGTTGGCTGATTGAAAAAGCTGGATGGAAAGGAAAAACAAGAGGAGAAGCAGGCGTACATAAAGACCAAGCGCTAGTATTGATAAATCTTGGTGGAGCAAAGGGTTCTGAAATTGCTGATCTTTCGGAAGAGATCAGACTTGATATAAATAAAAACTTCGGGATATTACTATACCCCGAAGTCAATATTTTATAAAAACCAGAAAATTATTTTTTGGCAAAAAATTCTTTTACGTTTTCGGAAGGAATAATATCTTCCTTAAAAGTATAAGCACCGGTTTTTTCTGATTTTACCGTTTTTATAACTTTGGTATAACCTTTACCATCGGCGGATTTCAGTGTAGCAACTACTTTCTTAGCCATAACTCAATTATTTAATTTCTTTGTGAACAGTCATTTTCTTAAGAATAGGATTGTATTTTTTCAATTCCATTCTCTCGGGTGTATTCTTCTTATTCTTGGTAGTAATATAGCGGGAAGTACCAGGCATACCACTTGCTTTGTGCTCTGTGCACTCGAGAATAACCTGAATTCTTGCGTCTTTTGTCTTTTTTGCCATGACTTCATTTTTAGGGCTGCAAAGATAGAAATTATTTTTTTATCTACAAACTTTCCAACAGATTGATTTTAATAAAATCTCAGAAAAAAAATATCTACTTCAAGTTCAACAAAGCTATAAATATTTTAATAATGCATTTTAGTCGTTTTACTTGTTAATTCTATCTTCCCATGTTTATATTTGGATTTCACAATGAGTTTCACAATAATTTGATTTACTAAAGCGTTTTTTAGTATAAAACAAAAACAACAGGTATGAAGCACAAAATTTTTATCAGCATGATTGCTGCTGCACTGCTATGGGTTTATGCATGCAGCCCCGAAAAGGAAGCAATACGTAAAATAGATAAACCTTTGCCGGATATTTCGCTTGGGCAAAAAACATTTATTATTGACACCAGCAAAGACACTTTGCTTGAATTAAAAAGCGGAAGCAAGATATTTGTCCCTGCAAATTCTATTGTCGACGCCAAGAAAAATCCAGTTCCAGAGGCCAAAATCATGTATGAGGAGTATTTAGATCAAGCATCTATACTTCTTAGTGGAATCCCTATGGCGTACGATAGCGCTATGGAGGAAAACGTATTCACATCAGCCGGAATGTTCTGGATCAACGCTACAAAGTCAAGCGGAGAGCAACTTTTCATCTCTGATAACAGTGAAATTCGAGTTGACATGGCATCTAATATCACAGACGAATTAGGTCCATACAATTTCTATCAATTTGACACCATTGCCGGAAACTGGAATTATATAACAACCAAAAAGGCTGTAGAAGCAGAGGAAGACAACGACAGCACTGCAGAAATAAATACAAACGGGAATGTAAACATTCAGAAAAACACGGGATTTGTTTTTGAGATGGAATTTACCGATTCGTACGATGATGTAGAAAGCTTTGATAATATTCCTTGGAAGTATAGCGGCAACAAAGAATATCTTGATCCTGAAATAGAAAACTGGATTTTCAATGCACAATGGACCACTTCAAGCATTCGAAAGGATTCACTTCGTGATGGCGAATACATTCTTGTACTCACCAACCAGAAAAAATCATTTATTACATCTATTGTCCCTGTAAAAGGACAGGATATTGATGAAACAGCATTTAATGAGAAAATTGAAGCCATTGAGGAAGGTATGGTGGAAATTGAAAAATCCAAATCAAGAGCCAATGATGAAGGCAAACTTGTGCGAAGTATGGGTGTAAATGGATTTGGCTTTTACAACTGGGATTGCATTCATCAATTCAAAACTATTATTCGTGCACCATTAGCTTTTATGAACGAAGGCGTTGAATTAAACGCTTCTTACCGCGTTTATCAAATCTTTTTTAGCATTAATGGTGTTCTAGAATATAATTCATTCAATAAAAACAAAGTTCTTGTTACTCCAGACGAGGAATATATTTTTGTGGCATTGAATAAAGAAGGGGAAGTACTTCTTAGTGAAAACACCTACGATCTGTACATAAAAGTCCAAAACGGGCTCGAATCCATTAATATGTACAATACCAACAAAAAAATTACAAGCAGTGAAGATCTTATGGATATAATTCTGTAGTTCAATGCTTAGACATGCCATTTCCATTCTTTTCTGCCTAATAGTGGTGAATCAACTGCCTGCCCAAAACAGCAGCTTCCTTCCTGTTCAAAAAGACAATAAGTGGGGCTTCATTAACAACGACGGGCAGTTGATCATCCCTTTGCAATACGATAATGTACGTCCACAACCCGGATCCCAATATTCTATTGTTAGGAATGCAGATAAAGAGGCCTTTTTCAACCAGCGAAATGGAGAGTTTGCAAGCCAATTCCATTCTGCATGCTATTTGCTTTCTGGGTCATATTTCCTTGTCAACGACGAAGGTCTATTTGGAGTGGAAAAAGATAAAGAAATGATTATTCCGGCTTTATATCATCACATTCGCATAGACCAAGTTTTCAATGCATTTATTGCCAGAAATGAAATAGGAACAACCATTTATCAAATGGATGGAAAAGACAAAGTGTTTTTTCCAGCTGATTCCATTCAATACTATTATTCGATGGTCATTGCCATTAAAAACAATAAAATTGGCCTTTTCGATAAAAACGGGAAAGAACTACTCCCATTCGACTACGATTTTTTGGAAATTCAGAACAGAATTCTATTTTTACGATCATATGAAAAAGTGACCTCATGCGTTCATCCTTGCGGAAAAGTAATTACCGGGAGCACCGACAGAAAAATCCAATTTGTAAAAAGCAATGGGAACAAACCCATGCCTTTTTATTTTTATGAAGGAGAAAACAAATTGTACTCGGTATATTCCGATACATCTACAGATTTTTCGGCCATTGAGTACGAGATATCATGGACCCTCTGCGATGGATATGTAAAACTTTACAATAAAGCCTCCTCAAGCTATGGGCTTGCCGATTCAACCGGACATATTATTCTTGATGTAAACAACAAAGAAGTTCTCCACTTATTTTCAGACTTTTTCAGAGTGGGCAGCACAAATAATAAACGGCTTTTCAGTATTAAAAAAGGATTTATTGGCGATGGAACTTATTGGCAGATCCAAATTCTCTACAATAAGTTTAGCCAAAAGAATTATTTTACATTTCAAAGAAACAATCAACTGCAAATATGGGATGAAAATGCTACCCCAGTTACTGAAGAATGGTTTGACAATATCACCATTAACGATACAGCTATTTTTCTTGTTGAAAAAAACAATCTGCTTAATTTCCTCAACACCTCTGGTAAACTTCTAAGCAAAAACTGGTTTGAAGGCTATAGTGATGTCAAAAATACCGGATTTATTGTAACCAAGAATGGACTTTCAGGACTTCTTAATCGGGATGGCACAGAATTACTTCCCATCATTTACGACAATATTGAAGTAAAAAATAATTTAATTAAAGCATATAATGGAGAAAATATTGAAATATACAATTTTGAAAACAACAATCTAACTCATACCGCTACAACAAGAAATATTCCTGTTTTAAGAATTGGAAGCAACTATAGGTTTCCAAATGCAACTGCAATTCCCAATTATGAGTGGCAGTTTGACAGTACTCAAAACCTTTATGGAATACGAAACACGAGCGCCAACACCTGGACTGTTGCCCCAAGTTATGATTTCATTTTCCCAGGACAAGATATTGGGCTAACCCTAATTATGAACCGCTGCGACAGCAATTATATAAAAATTGGTCCATTAACATTTTATGCCAATATGCAATTTGGGCTGGCCAATATTGCCATTGGCAAGGTTCTATTTGAGCCTGTATTTGCAATGATTTTTTATTATGATCTTCTGAAAAGAAAAGACATTTATGATCAGCCAAGCTACGGTTTTGGAAGAGAAGGAGACTTTGCAAGAGCCATAGATATGCAAGGGAATTGGTATATTTTGTCTTATACCGGCGATTCATCAAAAACCAAAAAAGACTTTATTGAGCCTATTCATGACGGAAGAGCTAAAGCCTGGACATATGATTCCTTAACGATTGGCAAGCGAAACGAAGGCTGCAATATTATGTCTGTATCTCAATTATACAGCAGTTTTCACAAATTTGTCAGACCACTTGACTCCTATACCGATAGTATTGTCAAAAAAGGCGGGCTCTATTATCTTCTAGCCATCAATCCTGATTCTACACAAGTCTTTAGATTTGCCGGCGGGAAATCAAACGCAATGGGTAAAACGCCTATCGACAAGTTTGAACCTGCCTTTATGCGATACGATAAATATAGCTCATACCTCGAAATGGATCGCAAACTTGGCTATAAAAACACAGCCATATATTTCGAAGAAAGGCGATACAGCTACATAGATACAAGGGGACATCTGGTTTATAACCTCAATTTTACTAAAGCGGGGAACTTTAGCGAAGGACTTGCCTGTGCCAAAGAAAATGGAAAATATGGTTTTATTGATAAGGATGGAAATATTATTATTCCTTTCAAATTTAAACGTGCCGACGACTTTTCTGAAGGACTTGCGCCGGCAAAAATAAAAGGATTATATGGATATATAGATCATAGTGGAGACTGGGCTATAGAACCCAAATATTACTCAGCAGGAGCATTTAATGAAGGGCTTGCACCCGTAAGAATTAAAAGCGAGTGGGGTTATATTAGTGACGATGGGAAATTTGAAATTGAAGGGAAATTTAAACGATGTTTCCCATTTGAAAATGGTCTTGCACTTGTATTTTTAAAAAGAGGCTATGGTTTAATCAATAAAACAGGAAAATATGTAATTAAACCCAAACAAGACAAAATTCTCCCTCCCGATGAGAACAATATTCGTCTGGTGGCAAAACACAATAAAAAAAGCTATGTTGACAGCACCGGAAAATATATTTGCGGACCATATAAAAATATTTATGCCGCTGGTGAAGGCATTTATGTGAGAAAGAAAAGAAAAAAACACATTCTTTTTAATAGTGAAGGAGAAAAAATTGGTAAATTCATTTCTCAGAGTAATTTAATTGTAAGCGACAGTATAGTAATTACCCGAACTGCCCTTCAATATCAGTATTTTACACTAAATGGCGACTCCTTATTGAAGCCATTTAAAATGGCTAGTCCATTCAGAAATGATCTCGCCGTTGTTAGCGACAACACACAAACATACATCATCAATAAAAAGGGACAAGTACAACGCACATTTTCTTTAGGCCGAAGACTTAAAAACGCATATTTCGATGAAAACATGCTGATTCACATGAGCCAAAGCACACGATATTTATTAATTGACACCAATGGAAGAACTATTTTTAGTGGCAAAAACAAACCGGTGTATTCTGGAAACGGCATGTATATTCTAAGCTCGGGAAATAAAAGATATCTCTACAATCATACTCTGGGAATACATTATACACATTCTAAATGGGATGAAATTCGTGAATACTCAGAAAACATGTTTATTGTTAAAAATATGAGGCTTTATGGATTTACCGATACCAGAGGCAAATATTACCTAAAACCAGCATACACATCTATAAGCGTAGATCAAAGAGGCTTATACAGAGTTACTTATGGCGATCGCTGGGGATATGTGCGAAGCGACGGCACCGTGCTATGGGAAGTGAAGGAATAGCTATTTTCTCCTACTAGCTGGAAAAGCGACTTCAATTCCAACCCGATATACTGGATTTGAATAAGGCGTATAAATGGTTTGATTAAAATTATACATCAACATCAAATAATAATTCACCGTTTCTGAAAGCTGCTCCCTATAAGCAATACCAGCCAGCATATTTTCACTTAAAATATTCTCCATATCTCCAGTTGGGCTAAAAATATCTGTCTTATAAGTGAGCAATTCATATTCTCCCTGCAAGTAAATAAATGAAACTGGATGCACTCTAAAAAATGCACGACCTCCATAAATATTGAGTCGCAATGGCGGATAATAATATTTATTATTATAAAACTGGTACGTTCCACCTACACCAGCACTTAGAAAGTCGTTGAGATGGTAGCCAAAGGCTGGCGAAACCTCAATATTGGTTAAGCTCCCAAAACGTAAGCCAAATGATCCACCTGTGAAAAAATTGTTTTTAAGCTCAGTTCCCTGAGATTTTGATGAATATGCAGCTAATACAAGGACAAGTATAATTAGTAGTTTTCTCATTTCAAAACAAATTTATTCGACCAATAAGATTTGCTACCACAGGTAGCCTCACACTCAAAAACCGTGCCCGCTGCCGCATTACTAATATCTATTTTCCAGCCACTCACACCTTCAGCCTCAAGTCCATTGAAGTACCATTGGAATTCTGCATTTATGCATGGTGCTGTTGCATATAAGTATCGTGGTGCATCTGCACTATCTCTAAACGCTTCATATATGTACGTAGTATTTCCCCATAGCATTTTTATTCCAAGAGCCACTTCGCTATTGGTTAAATAAGGTCCTCTAACACTGTCTATTTCATCGGCAAATTGATAATAAATCTCTGAATAAGGGCCTGTGGCATAAAATGGAACCAGCTGGTTACTATGATCATCACTGTAATATTTTGATGCTGGGATATTTCCAAATCCCTGATTCTGCGGTAAAACAAAAGTGGATTCATTGCATCCTCGCCCCCAGAAATTGCCACATTCATGATCACTTGTTACAATTATCAAGGTTTCATCAAGCATTCCATTATACTCAAGAAATTGAATTACGCCTTCAACAGTTAGATAAAAGGAAGCATATTCCTCTATCATACGCACGGTATAATTATCGTGATTAGCCCAATCAATGGCTCCACCCTCTATCATTAGAAAAAATCCATTCTGATTTTGAGATAAAACCTGTAAAGCAGCCAAGCTCATTTCTTTAAGAGTTGGAATATCCTCGTTGGTTCTATTATCGCCAGGCAAATATGAAGTATCTGATCTCATCTCAGACAATGTTTTGGCAACAGGAGCCAGAACAAAAAGCCGTGAAGGCACACTCTCCCCTTGAGCTATTTCCTGAACGACCACGCGCGAGGAAGTAAATATCCAGTCTGTTTCAGAAGACGATGCAACCAGTTGATTATCAAATTGATGGTTATTTTCCAAAAGATATGAATAGAGATTTTTTGACCCAAACCCATAAAAGTTAGGTGAATCAACCTCAAGGCCATCATTGTCATGGTAAGGTGAGCCAGCGCCCATAATCACATCTGCTCCAGACGATAAAATCATTTCCCATGAAAGCGCACTATAATTTTTGCGCGACTCATTATGCACGAGAAATCCGGCAGGTGTTGCATGATTAAATGGAACTGAACTTACCACCCCATAGGCTTTGCCATTACTTCTGGCAATTTCTGATATATTGGTTAAGGGTTGTCCATTTACCGAGGAACCAACTCTTCCATTCATAGTTTTATAGCCCGTGGCTAGGGCTGTTGCAGAGGCAGCTGATTCGGTATACCCATTAGAATTATACGAAAAGCGAGTCCACGCATCTCGTGTATTATACGATGTTGTGCCGCCATTTTCATTGGAAGCAGGATAAGTACTCATGGCCATCTGTACAGGGAAATTTGCATATGGAGCTGTTCCGCTGTCACCCATCAGATAATAATCAGTAGCAAGAATTTGATTATACCCTCCCCCATCGGAAATAAAAACGATGATGTTTTTGGGTTCTGTATTTTGTGAAAAAGCACCCAAAGCAAGTATTACATAAAATAAACCTGTAAAAATCTTCATAATGTATTATTTTGAATTACAAAGATAACCCATATAGTTAAGGAAGCCATAAAGAGAATATTAATTTTCGACTCTACCTTTAATATACCCGATCTAAAGCAAATTATTCTACACCCATTCTATTAATGTGCAATCGTACTCAATACTAGGATGACTGAATCAAAGATCCCTAGGGCTGCTATTAAAAATATCCCCAAATAACTTGCATATCTCCCATACTCTCTCTATTTTAGCAATTCAAAATCAAGGATATGAAAACATTATTTTTCAGTTTAATGCTACTTTGTATTTCAGGGTTAATGGCTCAGACCATAAGTCCCGAGGTTTTACAAAACATTCAGAAGAAGTATGAAGCATCGAATCCAAATCAAGGAATTATTAATGCTTTGCACAATAATGACATGAATGATCTGACCGTAAATGCCAATAATCAGGATAAACCCGATCATTATTTTACCTATCGTGTAAAAACCAAAGGAATTACCGATCAGAAAAGCTCAGGTCGCTGCTGGCTTTTTGCCAGTTTAAATGTATTTCGCCCTCAGGTTATTGAAAAATATAATCTTAGCGATTTTGAATTCTCACAGAACTATCTCTTTTTCTACGATCAACTTGAAAAAGCCAATTTATTTCTGCAAGGAATAATCGAATCTGCTGATCGCCCACTGGATGATCGCCGTGTAGAATGGTTACTTAAAAATGCTATTGGCGATGGTGGTGTTTGGGGAGGTTTTGTAAATCTGGTTGATAAATACGGCCTCGTTCCAACAGAAATTATGCCTGAAACCAATAGCAGCAATAACACCCGTTACCTGAGTCGTACTTTAACTACTCTTCTGCGTCAATATGCATTGGAATTGCGCGAAGCTTTTAAAAACAAGAAGAAGCCTGCAGAACTACAAGCCATGAAATTAACTATGCTAGCTAATGTGTATAAAATTTTGGTATATAATCTTGGTGAGCCCCCAACATCATTCAATTACCGCTTCATTGATAAAAACAAAGAAGCCGGTGACATTAAAGAATATACTCCTTTGAGCTTCTACAAAGAAGTTCTCACCATCGAAACTTCTGATTATATCATGTTTATGGATGATCCCAGTCGAGAGTATTATAAGCTTTACGAAATTGAATTTGACCGCAACACCGAGGAAGGCGTAAACTGGAAATACATCAATTTGCCTGCCGATGAAATAAAAGCCATGGCAATAGAAAGCATCAAAGCAAACGAAGCCATGTTTTTTAGCTGCGATGTAGGCAAACAGTATGAGCGTGGTAGCGGAACCCTCGATATGGACAATTACGATTACGAGAGCCTGTACGATATTCCTTTCACTATGGATAAAAAACAACGCATTCAGACTTTTGAAAGTGGAAGTTCACATGGAATGACATTGGTTGCTGTTGACTTGAATGTGTCTGGCGAGCCAACCAAATGGCTACTCGAAAATTCATGGGGGATGACCGGCTTTGAGGGCCACCTAATCATGACCGACGAATGGTTTGATAACTACATGTTCCGCTTGGTTATCAATAAAAAATATGTACCCGAAAAAACACTAAATATACTAAAACAAAAAGCAATCATGCTCCCACCGTGGGATCCAATGTTTAAGGAGGATAAATAATGAATTTCGATATTTTTTTCAGAGAACACTTTCTTCATATTTACAATACACTTGGATTTAATGAAAGATATGTCAGTATTGCAACTGAAACTACAGCCATAATTATTCTACTGGCTATTGCTGCTGTTGCATTTTACCTGACTAAATTCGTATTAAAGCAAATTTTTATTCGTGTTATCAAACGCACAAAAAGCAAATATGATGATATACTTATAGATTCAAAATTCCTAAGAAGACTAAGCTATATTGTACCGTTAATTATTGTGTACAAACTCGTAATAATCGCTTTACCAAATTATCCTGGATGGGCACTTATAATTATGGATATCACCAATATTCTGCTCATCCTCTATATATTACTGGCTATTTATGCGCTTTTGGATTCATTTCACAATACCTATCAAAAGACTGAAGCTGCAAAATCGAAACCCATAAAAGGATATTTACAGATATTAAAGATTCTTGGTGGTTTTGTGGGTGGAATTCTCATCATTGCAATTGTAATTAATGAATCGCCCGGTTATCTACTTGGAGGTTTAGGTGCAATGACCGCTGTGCTCTTATTGGTTTTCAAAGACACTATTCTTGGCTTTGTAGCCTCAGTTCAGCTTTCATCAAATGATATTCTTCGCCCCGGCGATTGGATCACCATGGACAAATATAAGGCAGATGGAGACGTTCTGGAAATTTCACTCAACAGTGTTAAAGTAAAGAATTTCGACAATACTATTGTGTCTATTCCCACCTACGCCCTCATATCAGACAGTTTCCAAAACTGGCGTGGGATGCAGGAATCAGATGGGCGTCGGTTGAAAAGATCTGTAAATATTGATCTCGACTCTGTTCGTTTCATGGAAGAAGATGAAATTGAGAAGCTTAAGGCTATAAAAATCCTTAGAGAGTACCTTGAAAAGACACAAAAGGAACTCGATGAGTATAATAAAAGCATAGCTGAGGGCGCAAAACATATTGTAAACAAGCGCAAACAAACCAATCTTGGTATTTTCAGAGCATATCTCACTGAATACCTAAAAAATCATAAGGATATTCAGCCCAAACTCACATTGATGGTTCGCCAATTGCCTCCGGGTGATAATGGTGTAGCTCTAGAGCTATATTGCTTTACCAAAACCAAAGCATGGGTTGAATATGAAGCAATTATGGGCGATATTTTCGACCACGTAATTTCTTCTGCTGCATTCTTTGATCTGGCGATATTCCAGAATCCAAGTGGAAAGGATTTCAGGTCATTGAAGGAATAGAGTAATTAGACCCCATGAAATTACTTAACAGAATTCTGCTTGTATACAAGGGCATTGTGCCATTTACAGCCTTTCTGGTCATTGCAATTTTATTGCCAGAGAAAACTACATTGTTAGCTGCTACAGGTTGGATTTGTGCATTACTTTTCACTACCGTTTACATGTCGCGTTTTGTGGCCAATGAACGAAGTAAGAGCGAATTAATATGGGAAATACTAAGTATTTTTCTTGTTGTGGCATCAATTGTTTTGCGCGATAATGGAAACTTTGAAACGTATTTCATTGAAGTAACGCTCATCAATTTCGCTAGTCTTGCTATTGGTTTGCTCATTTTTCAGATTTACAAAATGGCCAGTATTGACCAAGGCGAATGGAAGGCCGGAGCTATTATAGTAGTAGCGTTGATTATTGGATACCCAGTCTATTATTTTACCAATAGTCTTATTCTGGGGTGGTTTGAACTCAATACTATTCATCAGGATCCAACACCATTTATTCTTTTACTGGCCGCC
This sequence comes from Bacteroidales bacterium, assembly GCA_016937255.1. GTDB lineage: Bacteria > Bacteroidota > Bacteroidia > Bacteroidales > DTU049 > BM518. The sequence goes on along the minus strand of JAFGWG010000109.1, from coordinate 39,511 downwards.
GTTTTGACCAATATCGTAAGAGAAATTCGTTTCTTCCAATCGCTTATTAATGGCAAAGCCAATTACAAAATGGATTTCCTAGATAATAATAAATGGCTTATTGCTGTAATATTGGGCGGATGGGTTGTTGTGGTGCCGCTTTTGGCTTGGTTAATCAGATAGGTAATTCCTATACATTCTCAAAATCATTCCCTCGGGTAAACCAACTCTGGGGACATAAATACGGTCTACACCGGCTTTATTCATGATTTTCAAGAAAATCTGAGCTGCCGGAACAATGACATCTGCACGATCGGGGCGAAGCAAATATCGAGATATTCTTTCTTCAAGTGGCAAAGGAGACAACGCATCGTGTGCAAGGCGAATACGACTTACACTGATATATTTTTCAAGTGGATCGGAAAAATGACTTTTTAAAGCATTGATATTCCCTCCCGAGCCAATACAATGAATGCGGCCTTTGGGCAAGTATTTCTCAATGAAACAGTGAAGTCTACTCCATTCTTCCTCAGAAATTTTATCCTGCAGCATTCTCACCGCTCCAATTTTGAAAGATTTGGGATGTACATCGCCATTAGGGCATAAAATAGTCATTTCTGTACTACCACCGCCTAAATCGATAAGCAGTTTGATTTCGGATTCTTCACCTCCATGCCTAAACATCTCAAGTAAAATCGATGCTTCCTCTTCCCCATTAATGATTTCGACCGGCCAAGGCACGCAGTTTTTTATTTCCGATAACACCTCTGCACCATTTTCTGCATCACGCATAGCAGCTGTAGCAAAGACACTTGCAGCAACAGGCTCATACAATTCAATGATGTGTTTATACGCTTCTATGGCTTTCAGTAATTTTGCTTTCTTAATTTCGCTGATACGATTGTTTTCATACACATCCTCACCCAAACGAACCGGAGCCCGAACCATAGTTTGCTTATGCACCCACGGCTTTCCGTTTTTATCCAACACGTTAGCTACTAATAAGCGCACTGCATTTGAACCAATATCTATAGCGGCAAAAATCATACTTTCAGCTTTGCTTCACCAAGGAATTTATAAAACTCCATTTGAGATGAGATTTTGATCTTGCCTTTAGTGTAATAAGTATTATTTCTATCACCATTTACGTATCTAGCCTTCACATTGTCTTTCAGCTGAGTTTCCAACATGTTTTTCAATAAATCTGCAGCATCTTTATCATATACCGGGCTCATAACTTCAATTCTATGATCAAGGTTACGAATCATCCAATCAGCAGAAGTAATATACACGGACTCTTGCCCGGCAATATTAAAATAGAGAATACGAGAATGCTCCAAAAAGCGCCCCACAATACTCACAATGCGAATATTATTGTTTATGGGCTGAAGCACACACATTCCGCGTGCAATTATATCAATTTTTACGCCCTCTTTGGCTGCTTGATACAATTTTTCAATAACCTGAGTATCTACAATATTATTAAGTTTAATAATGGCATGAGCTTCTTTGCCTTCGCGAGCAGCAACAATCAAATTATTCAATGTCCGATTAATGAAATTGCGCATTCCCATTGGTGAAACTACCAAATGAGAGAAAATGAAATTTCTGTAACTGGCTTCAAACATTTCAAAAACCTTGTAAACCTCACGTCCAATACGCTGGTCGGAAGTCATAATACTCGTGTCACCATAAACGGCAGCCGTATTTTCATTAAAATTTCCGGTGCCAATATTGGTATAATACACATCGCGACGACCTTCTTTCCTACGAATCAGAATAAGCTTGGCATGAACTTTTAAACCTGGAATACTCTGAATAACACGCACACCTTCATCTTGAAGTTTGGTTGACCACTTAATATTATTCTGCTCATCAAAACGAGCCTGCAATTCCATAAAAACCGTAACTTTTTTTCCGTTTCTGGCAGCACCAATTAATGCATTCATAATATTTGACGCTCCACCTATTCGATATATTGTCATTTTAATAGATCGCACCTGCGGATCAATAGATGCTTCACGAAGAAAATCGATCACATACTGAAAAGACTGGTAAGGGAAATTCAGCATTACATCCTTTGCCTTGAGTTCATCGAAAATACTTTCACAATTATTCAATCTCTGATGAACAATTGGGGGCATTGGATCAAATTCAAGGTTACTTTTCCCAAAAGTAGGAAAGCCCATCAAATCTTTGAAATTATGATATCGACCACCCATAACCACAGTATCGTGAGCCGTAATTCCAATTTTCTTACTTACATAGCGAAACATATCTTCTGGAATTTCCCGATCAACCACATAGCGAACCGGATTTCCGCTTTTTCGCTGCTTAAGGCTATCGGCCATTTGCTCCAGAAAACTTTTAGAAATATCATTATCAATATCGAGTTCTGCATCGCGGGTAAATTTCATAGTATATGCCCTGAAATGATTATAATGCAGAGAAGCATATATTTCATGAAGGTTATAACGGATTACATCGTCGATAAACATGACATAATTTTTGCCATCATACTCCGGGAGAACCAAAAATCTAGACAAACTTTCAGTAGGAATTTCAATCAATGAATAATCAATCTGCTGAGACTGTTCTTCAATCTTCATTTCAATAGCCAGATAAATCGACTTATCTCTCAAATCGCAATCCACATTATAATTTTTCATCATAATGGGAAAAATATTAGGGCGTAATTTCTGTCGAAAATATTTCACTACATGTTCTTTATGAATCTTATAGCGCAATTCCTTTTCATTGATTAAATAAATATTCTCTTTTCGAAGTTCTTTTTTAATTCCCTCAAAAATATCATGTAAACGTGCCTGTTGTTCAATAATGCGTTTACTGATCTCGTCCAAAATCTTTTTGGGATCCTCGGGTCGATCAAAAGCCCTCTTCGACAGAGTCTTATACTTTATCACTCTTTTTAATGTAGCAACACGAACACGAAAAAACTCATCCTGATTATTGGAAAATATCCCCAAAAACTTAACCCTCTCAAGTAATGGCTTTTTAGGATCAGCAGCTTCCTGAAGTACGCGCTCATTGAAGTCGAGCCAGCTGATTTCCCTATTTACATACAAACTTTTATCAATTTTGGGTTTTCGCTTCATGATTTCATTTTTTTCGGAAATAATCTGGCAATATTATTACAAGAACTAGCGGCAATATCTTCCCATTTTTCACATTCAAATTCCAACCCAATAATACCACTGGTAGGCAGGTTTTCAATCTTTTCGGTCAGGAAAAAATTACTAAAAGAAGTAATCATTGGGTTATGACCAACAATCATAAGTGTTTCTATTTCATTTGGACATGCAAAAACAGTATTAAAATAATCTTCTTCACCTCTAAAATAAAGATTCTGCTCTGTGATAAGCTTATCTTCTTTTATCTCAAGATTCTTCATCACAAGTTTAGCTGTAGTCAAAGCTCTAACTGCAGGACTGCAAATGATTTGATCGGGAATTAACTTCTTCTCTTTCAACGCATCTGAAACCAGATTTGTTCTACTCTCTCCCTTTGGCAATAACGGTCTTTGAAAATCATCCAGAGCCAATTGATCCCACGATGATTTGGCATGTCGCATTATCAGCAATCGCTTATTTTTCATGTACAAAAATTATAGAATTAAAAAAAAGGAGCACCCAAAAGCGCTCCTCGATAAATATTTACCATGCGAAGAGCGGAAAATCCTTCATGAAGGCATTTACTTCCGACCTCACTTTCTGAATAACAGCTTCATTGTCAGGATCTGATAATACCTGATCAATCCAATCTACCAACTTTGCCATTTGATTTTCTTTCAAACCACGAGTGGTGATGGCTGGAGTTCCCACACGAATTCCGGAAGCCTGAAACGGACTGCGGGTATCGAATGGAACCATATTTTTATTGATGGTAATATCGGCAAGTACCAATGTGTTTTCGGCTTTTCTACCGGTCAGCTCAGGAAATTTCGGGCGCAAATCAATCAACATCAAGTGATTATCTGTTCCATCGCTAATTACTTTATATCCTTTTTCAACAAATGCAGTTGCCATAGCAGCAGCATTCTTCTGTGTTTGCACCATATACTCTTTGTATGAAGGATCGAGTGCTTCACCAAAAGCAACAGCCTTAGCAGCAATAACATGCTCAAGTGGTCCGCCTTGTTGACCTGGAAATACCGCTGAGTTAATCACAGCAGACATTTTCTTAATCTCACCTTTTGGAGTAGTTTGCCCCCAAGGATTATCGAAATCTTTTCCAATGAGAATAAGTCCACCACGAGGTCCACGAAGGGTTTTATGTGTCGTTGTTGTGATAATATGACAATGCTCTACAGGATCGTTAAGCAATTTTGCAGCAATAAGTCCTGCGGGATGCGCAATATCGGCCATAAGAAGAGCGCCGCATTTATCAGCAATGGCACGCATACGGGCAAAATCCCAATCGCGACTATAAGCTGATGCTCCCGCAACAATAAGCTTTGGCTTGTGCTGCATGGCGAGTTCTTCCATTTCGTCGTAATCAATCATTCCGGTTTCTTCTTTTACATGATAAGCCACCGGATTATAGAGAATACCACTCAAGTTTACAGGCGATCCGTGTGAAAGGTGTCCGCCATGTGCCAAATCGAGGCCCATAAAGGTATCGCCGGGCTGAAGACATGCAAAAAATACTGCTGCATTCGCTTGTGCTCCACTATGAGGCTGCACATTGGCAAATTCGGCACCAAAAAGTTCGCAAGCGCGATCAATAGCAAGCTGTTCGGTTTGGTCAACAATCTGGCAACCGCCATAATAGCGCTTTCCGGGGTATCCTTCAGCATATTTATTGGTTAAAACACTGCCCATGGCCTGAAGAACCTGCTCACTGACAAAATTCTCAGAAGCAATAAGCTCTACACCATGCATCTGACGCATTTTTTCCTGTTCAATTAAATCAAAAACCTTTGTATCCTGTTTCATATCCGAAATTTTTCTTTCAAAGGTATGATTTTTTTTGAAATGTGAAGACGAGTGTTATCTACTTTAGAAATTTAAATTTTCACCCACAAACCTCCAATTTATCCAAATATTTCACTAAATTAGCCTCATTAATCATTATAAATCTACATTATATGAAATTAAAATTTAAAATAGGTGCATTATACTCGGGTCAATTCGTCCATTAATGCTTTACGTTGTGGATACTGTTTCTTAAATAATTCTATTAACTCATTTACTTGTTCATTGCCTCCCAGCTTTTTCATTCTATGTAAAAACCTGCAAGCAGTTTGGTAATGATTTCGTCCAATATATTTTTCAACGTAATTTGTAATTCTTTCACTATAGAGTTCAATTAACTCCGAAGAATAATCTTTTGCTAAATACTGTTCATTCTGCTGAATATTCTCCAGAGAAATATTTTGTTTGAGCATAAGAAACAGTCTATCCCACCATTCTTCTTTTATATAAATTTCCCGAATTAATTCAATGTAAGTCCATCCATTTTTAGGAGTAATTTCTTTTATTATTTCTTCTAAAAATGGATGCCAATTTTCATTCTCAATAGTGTCCTTTAATATTTGATAATAATCTTGCGTCCCACCAAAATTATTAATTAACCGGAATCGTGCATATTCAATTACTTTAATTGTATCATTTTGAATTAAAGCAATTTTTAATAACCAATCGTACCAACCTTTTGCCAATCCTGGTTTATCTTTTTCATCACATTTAATTCCGTCTTTTGAAAGACTTATTACTCTTTCGAAGTCTTTATTATTAAAAGCTTTTTCAATTTCTTTTGTTCTGATTGATGGATTTGAAATGTGCTTATTGATATACTTTTCTACTTCTTTTTCACTTTTAAACTTTCTCAATAAATCCAGTTTAAAGGATTGGGCTCGCTCTCGTTCATATTCTCCGCTAACAGTGCCCAAACAGCTCAATATTATGTCTGCGTCACTTTCGTTTTCAATTAATTGGCAAGCAATATGAAGCATTCCTAAGTGCCAATCCCACCCTTGAAATAGCTTTTGGTTAAAAGAAACAATGCAATAGTCAAACACCTCCTTTTTCAAGGATTCAGGAAGTTTCTCCTGAGCTAATTTTGAAAGTAACTCCATGGATGAATCTATAAAATAGCCTAAATCACCATTACTGTCATCTCCATATTGAAAAGCTTCTGTTATTTCTTCCAGTAAAGCAGTACTTATGAAAAATACATTTTCAAAATTATTGCTAGCTAAATATTTTTCAGCGTTTTCTAAAAATGGTTCGGTTGTGTTTACAACATATTTCATATCATTCCAACCAATCCAGCCGTCTCTTCCTGCGGCTGATTGTAAAATGGAATGAATTTGTTTTTGATAAAATTCCTTTGACTGATTTTGACTTAAATGACCAAACGATGCTAAAAAGTAATTCCTAAATTTCTTATCTTTTATACTGTTTTCTTGCACAAAATCAATCAGTTCTTTATGCGATATTGCATTTAGTAGTTCTTTTACGTGCTGCGAAACGGATTTTGTTTTTTTCTTTTTAGGAATTGTAGAATTGGGCTGATTAAACTCCAATTCATCTTGTTGCAAATGAAAAATTACGGCAACTACGTGTTTACAAACTGGGCCCATGTTGTAAGGGCAATCACAATTGTATTCTATTATGGTGTTATTTTTAATTTCTAATTGAACGGTATATTCTTTCGTTCCGGAAACAATGGCTTCATACTCTCCAGTTGAAACTTCAGAAAAATCAATAATTGCACCACCTTTAAAATAAGATAAACCTCTTTTGCGTATGGTTTCGTCTATAATCTGTTCAAATTGGCTTAACGGTATTTGCATATTTTAATCCAGTTTTAAAACAGGTCTCTTTTCCAAATCGTAAATCATAGTGGAAATATCAACCTGAAACCATTGTTTAAACATTTTATAATTGCGTTTTTGAGGCCATTCTTTTTTATTAGTGTGCCACGCATCCAATTCCATCATAAAGAATTTATCAAACTTCTTACTTAACCATTTTTCCAGATCATCAATCTCCTCATTAACCAAATAAATGTTGCATTCTTCAACTTCAAAGATTTTATTTTCAGGGTAGAGTTTGTTAATCCAATCGAAAAGAGGTTGCTGCGGTTTTAAAACAATTGCAGATCTGTCAATGAAGTTTTCCTCAAAATCATTTTCACTAACTTCATTATCTAATGCATCCATCATATTAGTTAAATACACTTCTTTTTCTTGAGTTGTAATGCTTAATATGGGGTCTTCTCCTTCGTTAAGTGTTAGTTCATAATCAACAATAAAGTTATCGTACGCTTTAAAATTAGCAACCTTATAATCAATCATCTTATTTAACAGGACACCATCAACTTCTGCTCGCATTAGATGAGCTGATTTTTCAAATTCGTCTTTTGGCACAAGTGCTTTTATATTCCCAAAATTCCAAGCATTTATTGCAAATTCAAAAATGTCTTCAAGATATTCCTTATCCTCAAATTCATTAGTAAATGGACTAATAAACTGCTCTAACAATTCAGAATATTTTACACCTTCATTTTGGATAACCTTATTGTTTCCAAACAAACTGATTACTTTTTTTTTCATTTTTTTCATTTTTAAAACGCATTAAACTTATCGCCCATAGCGTGTTTCAGATTCCATTTTTTGGTGGTGTCTAAAGCACGTTCCAGCACAATTAGTTTTTGGGCGGGGTGAGTTTTGAAATGCTCTACTGTTTCATCTGCAATGGTTACATCCAAACAAATCAAGGTTTCTTTGTCGCCATCAGAAGCCAGTAGAATTTCATTCTTTTTAAAGGATTCCTGTTTGGTTAAAGTGTAATTGAGTTTGAAGCCGTTTTTGATTAAAATCTCGGTAATGAGTTCCTCTCTATTGAAAGCGGTAACCAATTGAGCCTCCTTGTCTCGAATGTATTTTTTGAGTGCCTCAATGTTTTCTTCCTCCGTTTTTTCAGGGTCAGGAGCGTATTCTACTCTTGGGAAATTGGATTGCTTGAGCTGTTCCAAACGTTCTTTGTTCCAATCATGTGATTGTACCTTTTCCATTGGGTTTTCGGTGGTTTCTTTTTCCTTACTCATTTATTCAATTTTTTTATATTGGAATTATTCACCAATGATTTCATCTGTGAAATTGCCATTTTATTAAGTTGTACTAACCTGTCTTTTTGTGGTATCTCTTGATGGATTAGCATAGCATTAATGCTTTCAAGATTAGATAAAACTACCAACTGCTGAATGCTTGCAAAATCTCTCACATTGCCTTTTTCATTTGGATTTTCATCTCGCCATTGTTTTGCGGTTTTTCCAAACAAGGCCATGTTTAAAACATCAGCTTCGGATGCATAAATGATAGAAGTTTGCTTTTTACTCAATGCTGATGGAATAATATTATCCTTAATCGCATCTGTATGGATTTTGTAATTTACTTTGGCAAGTGTTCTTTGAAAGTTCCATTCAAGATTAAGACGGCTGCTTTCTTCTTGTTTAAGGCGTTGAAATTCTTTTACTAGATAAAGTTTGAAAGGAGCACTTATCCAGGAAGCGAATTCAAAAGCTATATCCTTATGAGCATAAGTTCCTCCAGATTTTCCTTGTTTTGAAATTATACCTATAGCATCTGTACTTTCAATCCATTTAGAGGGAGATAATGTAAATGCATTCGAACCTGCTTCGTTCATAAAGGAGTCGAATTCGACCCCTTTAAAATTGATATTATTTATTTGTTCCCAAAGACCTAAAAATTCAATAGTTGTTTTGGATCGCATCCAGTTTTTAACTACATCTTTAGGTTCGTTTGCATTTTTATTTCTTGCAATGTCTGTCAACGAAATATAATCTCCATTTTGACTTTTAAAAGTAGCTATAGGAATATTTTGAACCATTATAAGTTGATTTTTAGCCATAGATTATAATCTTATTTCACAATTGTTTAAACTAGCTTCATTTCTAATTGTACCGAATTCGGTATAATTAAAATCTAGATTATATAATGCTTCCCATTCTCCAAGATATTCAATAGTGCTTTTTAGGCTAAGCCATATAATAATCACTACTTCCTGCAATTGACTTTTAGCCATATCTGTCAAAGAAATATAATCGTCTTTCTCTTGAGAAACGATAGTAATTTCAGTTCCTGCAATGTTTATCTTTTTTGTTTTACCCATACTATAATCTGGTATTATCGTTTTCCTGATGTCAGGAAAATGATAAAGTTATTGTTCAACAGTTTCATTTATGCTTTTGGTTGCTTCTGTTTTAAAATATTGGTAGTCTTTTACAGGAGCCTTATACTGCACATCTACTCCGAGCGCAGCAAAATGCTTCAGCGCACATTGTATTTTGTAAACCTCACTTTCTTTGAGTGCTTTTTTGTTGTTGATGTCGTTCGTTCCTTTGGTTTCAATCACAAAATAAAATTCGCTTTCCTTTTCGTTTCTCAGGCTTTTCCGCTTCATCACAATCCCAAAATCGGGTTCATATTCGCCAATAGGTGTTTGAATTTTGTAATAAGACGGGAGTTTAAGAAAGCAAACCACTTCATCATCTAAATCGGTGGCTAAGGCAAATTGATGTTCAACATGGCTATCTACCAGCATTTTATCCCAAATCCCTCTTTTGGGCGTTTCGGTATAACCTGAATTTTCCACTTGTTTTACAAAATCATTGAATTCAAAAGGAAAAGTTTCATCTGTTAAATGATAATCCAAACCTCTCAGCATTTCTTCTAACTCAATGTTTTTGATGAGCGAAGATGCCTGATGAATGTATTGCGGTGGATTCTTTGCCAAATGGCGAAGAATGAGCCATTCCAGCTGTAAAGCCCAAACGCTTTGAATATTTCCTGATGTTTGTTTTTCAAGAATTTCAGTGCCATTTGTAAACGAAACCGACCATTTTCCGGTTCTCAAACTTTTATTGATTCGTTCAATTTTGTATTTCAGATAACTTGGGTTATTGGTAACTTCTCCAAGATTATCTCCGTCCTTTAGCCATTTTGTGTCCTTAAATTCTATTTTTCCACTTGCTAATTGATGCCATGCTTTAATTTTAGCTTGTATTGGATTCTTTTCATTTTTGATTTCGGAAAGTTCCAGTTTCAAAGTTGCTTCATCATTTTTTTCTGTAACGGTTAACACTTCAATCCTTTTTACCAACCCTTCTTTATAACTGTCGTAAGGCGTTAAGCGGTAAACTTTATTGACGGAAACTTTATGAGTAGCGGAATATCTTAATTTGAAAAGCGGGTTGAGTTTAGCAATTTGATTTACTGAATTTTCGGTATCCATTCCTTCTTGAGGCTCATCCATAATGATGATTGGATTTGTGCGTCCGATTGCTTCAATAAAAGGAATGTTTGCAAATAGGTCTTCCCGTTTGGCTTGATTCAGAATTTTTTCTTCCGAATTAAATGAAGCTAAGGTCATCACCATTATTTGGGGATGCTGTTCCTCGATAAAGTTCGTTACCTTATTTAGTTTTTTACTGTTGTATTCAAAATGTTTAGGTGTAAATTTATAGATGTCTTCCAGTTGAGTTTCAAAAGTTGAAATAGCACTTAGCACACCTTGTCTAATTGCTACGGAAGGAACGAGAATGATAAATTTAGTGAAGCCATAATCTTTGAATAATTGGTAAATGGTTTTAATATAAACAAGCGTTTTACCTGTTCCAGTCTCCATTTCGATAGTCAACTCTTGTAGCTCACTAAGTTTTGCAGTTACTTCATCAATTCCGTTTTCGACAATGACAGATTTTATATTTTCCGCTAATTGTTCTTTTGAAAGTGAGCAAATATTTGAACGAATACCTTCAAAACAAGCATTATCAAACGTATTTTTGTTGTTCTTGTCAAAAACTTTAACCACAGATTTGATGGCTATTTGCTGGTACTCTAATTCTTCTAATTTTATTTCCATCAATCTCAGCTATTATTTTTGTTGTATTTCATTTTTTGTTCGGCAACTTTAAGTGCTTTGCTTCCCAATTCTTCATCCTTTATTTCGTAAAGAATTTTTTCACTCAGGAATTGAACAATCAAATCTTCTTCGTCTAATTCGAGAATCTCTGCAAGTTTTATGATTTGCTCTTTGCTTGCTTTTCTTTCACTTCTTTCAATCTTACTAAGTATTGCGGTGTCAATATCTAGCATAGCAGCTACTTGTCTTAGAAGCAATCCCTTTTTCTCTCTTTTTTCGCGAAGTATTTCTCCTGTTGTCTTGCTTTCTTTCATTTGTGAAATATCACTTGACTATTATGACTTGACGTTAATTGTCAAATATAATTAGTCTTTCTGTAATTCAATGATTTTGTTTTCCGAACTTATTAACAGCCTGGGTGCGGTGGGAAAATTTATACTCTTTTGGTTTTTTGGGGAGGGCTTGTGTGTAGTCAAAAACCAAATGTGTATAAAGTTACTGTCTCGTCAAGATATCTACGCAAATTCTCTCATTATTAACAACCGATCAACTAAAATCCCTTTTTTCGATAATACTTCTGATGATACTCTTCAGCATCAAAGAAAAGATCGGCTTTTTCTATAATCGTTTGAATTTTCTCACGGCTATATTTGGGTGTTTGCTGCAATTCATCGATAAGATTCTTTGCTGTTTGTTCCTGATCTTCTGAAAAGCAAAAAATGGCAGAACGATACTGCGTTCCGATATCCGGGCCTTGTCTATTCAATTGCGTAGCATCGTGAATGGAGAAAAAGAAAAGCAGCAGATCGCGAAACAGCAAAATTTCTTCATCAAACTCAATAAAAACAGCTTCTGCATGCCCAGAATTTCCACTGCACACTTGCTGATATGTGGGTTCAGCTATTTCTCCACCGGCATATACGGCTTTGGTGCTGATTACGCCTTTCAGGTTATCGAGTTTATGTTGTACGCCCCAGAAACAGCCGGCTGCGAGTATGGATTTTTGCATGGTGAAGTTAAATTGAAAAAGCAAAAAGTAAAAAAGCAAAAAGTGAGATCATTCCAAATACTTTTGACTTTAAACTATTCCAAAGATAGCTAATCCGTTTTAATCCACTTCAATGATTTTCCGGCCTCTGGAATTTGCATAAAATACACTCCTTTTGAAAAATAACTGAAGTCAAAGCTATTGCTTTTACCCAGAAGTTTAGTCGTATAAACCAATTTGCCCGTCATATCATATATGAGCATGGAGTACCCCGAAATAAAATCAGGAATATATACAGAGAGCAACCCAGATGACGGATTCGGATACACTGTAATTTCAAGCCAATCAGGTGCTGGATTTTCAGTAGGTGTTGCATCCGAAATATCTGAAAAGTACCAAACATTGTTTTGCCCATCCCCGTTCAGTCTATAACCTGAATTGCAAAGTACGGCCAGAACAAAGAAATGGGTTCCGCCATTGCTCAAAACATATTGCACATTTTGCAAATGAAAAGTATCCGGAAACTGAACAACAGTCCAGTCAACAAAGGCAGTATTACCTGAAACAGAAATGTTTTCAATCCATGCCGAATCGATCATGGTGTACGGGTCGAACAAACACGTATCAATATATGAATACAGTGTATCATCGGCGGGACCGGCATTGGAATTAATAAAATCATGTTCATAGTACAAGCAGCCAGGAGTCCATGTATCATACCAATCTCTAATTCTTAAAATACGACGCTTCAGATAAAACAAATTCTCAAGATTTGCGCCCGTACTATCTTCTCTATCAAATACATATGCAAATTCAAAACACATAGACTGTCCGGCAGGAAAATTCTCCGGTCCGATTGTGGCCACACCTCTCCTATCATATGGAATCACACCAGATGTTGCATCTGACCACTCATTGGGATTCCATGGATTACCGGGATACATATATGATACAGGTTGTGTTCCTCCATAACCCGAATTGCCATATGTTATCGAAGAACCATTTATCCAAAACGAGTGCATAATATTATAATAATCCATGGCTGTTTGAGGATCTGTAATATACCAAGGCACTAAACCAGTATTATTATAGACCATAAAAGACAGCATCTCATGGCTCAGAAATGTCACTCCCATTGCAGGCGGATGATAACCATAGCCCATAGTTCCACTACTGTCCTCATCATAAGCATCGCCATTATATCCAAAATAGCAATTCAAAACAGTATCACACCCCATATAATCATCCCTCGAATTTCCTATATCGAAATCCGTAAAAAGTGATATCCTGAAATCATGATAATTTGTTAGAGATCTGTTGTTTACGGTATAATGAAAGAAAACTGTGTTTTTACTATCCTCAATGGTTTGAGCATCTGTAGAATCAATAATTACATAGGCCATCCCATGAATTTCCACATTGAGTGGCAGGCCGTTGCTTTCTGTATGTGCAAATTTATAGTCATTGTAAATAAAATAAATGGCTTGATCGCCAAGAATAACTGGATAATCTCCAAGCTGAGGCTCATACAGACCGTTTTGGTTCATATCTTTGAAGGGTGCCAGAATTGGAGCCTCACTCAAGAGTGGATCACCATGAGCCGGCCAGTTTTGTATGACTTCGGGCATCAGATATCCGGCAGAATTCCAGTTTGCAATATGGTAATTAATTTCTGAACGGTTTATCTTCCATACCCGGTTATTGGCTGCATTTACATAGTTTTCGTTTAAATTTATAGGTACTGCACCGGGGAAAAAATCTCGCCCATTTGCGCCATACCGTGATGCCGCCAAATGCAGATTATTGGAAGCATCGAGCCCTGAAAACCATAATGCCGCAATAAAAACAGGGCCAGTCTGTGAGTTTGCAGGTGCAGTAGTCATCGGGACAAGTTCAGAATTCAGATCATTAAAAATATTTCCCTGAGAATTTACAGGAACTCTTATTTCGCCATAATCTATATATGTAATATTGTTACCAAAATTCGAAAGAGTATTATTGAAGTCATAAACATAGAGTCCATCTGATGACCCAACTAAAACTTCTCCTGTCGGGATATGCTTAATAATCGAATAATATTCATCAGGATCGATTAAATATGAATTGTGTAAGAAGTACACTGAATCTCCTGGAATATTTCTATAGAAATTTCTTGTAGAGTTATAAAAATAATCTCCATTATAATAAAAAGCACTCCGCATTGCACCATAATGGGGGACAATATTTACAAATCTAGTAAATGTAGAGTCCTGAATGAATGCCGCTCCGTTAAACTTATATGCAATACTTGTGCTCATGTAATCGCCCATGAACAGCTCCCCATTTTCAAGTGGAAATAATTGTCCGAAATGGCCATTCTGAATCTTTTGCAGTCCAGAAGGGTGAACAATACAAACAGAATCCTTCACAACAGTGAAAATTTGATTTTGAAATTTCTCAATAGCAATTACTGCAGGGTCAGTAACGGAGCCAGAGAGACCAAATGAGCTCACTTGATAATTGCTGAGCTTATAGAAATCCTCTAACGTACCAAAATAAACAACGCCCGAAGCATCAACAGTCACAGACAAGACACTGTCTTCTACAATTGAATTTTGCGAGGACCATGCCCCAGCTATTTGCATTCCTCCAAGTTTCATTAAACCTCCATGCGTAGTGGCAAGCCAAATATTACCAGAATTATCTTCTGCAATATCATTCACTCCATGAATACTGGCAGGAAGTATAACAGCAAAATTATTTTGACTATATAAAAATAGTCCAGTGGAGGTGCCGACCAAAACTTCTCCTGAAGATAATTGTTCGTAGCAGTTCACTTTCCCGACCGAAATTCCATTTACTGATGGAAAATATCGAGCTTCAGATATATTCTGAAAGAAAAATAAAAAAATAATGAGTGGATAAAATTTCTTCATAATTGGATTTTGAGGAAATTTACATCACACAAGAAGTTTAAGCACAAACAGTTAATTTATTGGCAATTTAAAATCAGTTTACGGTAAAATATTTGATCCTATTTCTTCTTGTTTCAAAGCTGAAAAATTGATTATTTCGTCACACTCTTGCTCACACTCACACTGATTATAGCATTCCATCATCACCGCCATCCATGCCTTCAGAATTTCCACGTTGGCGTTTTTCTTTATAATCTCCACTAAGTTTCCAGGTAAGCCCCAAGTAAACCACCATGCCTTCTCTGCGGCGTTCCATATTAAATTCGTAGGCATCGTCTTGAAAATCAATCTTAAATACACCGGTATTGAAGAGATTTCTTGCACGAAGAGAAACTTCAAGTTTCTTGTCGTAGAAAGATTTTTTTACTGCGACATCAAACATATAGAACGTCTTCAAATTGGCCTGACCTGTAAATCTTGGGCCACGAACAAAACCACTAAGCTGCGCTTCCCAGTTATTTTTGAATTTAAACTGGTTATTCAATCGGGCATTCCAACCAAAACTATTGCCGGTAATATCGGTTTCCACATTTGTTCCGTCAATTTCAATCCTGTACCAAGAGCCACTTATGCTTGTATTCCACCACGGAAATAACTTATACGTATAAATCAATTCTGCTCCGTATGAAGTGGCTGAACTATAGTTCTCCCAGGTCATCAGAAAAACGGTATCTCCAAAACTTTGGCGGTATCGTGACATCACATCGTAAACTTTTTTGTAAAAAATAGTTGGCATAAAAGTGCCTTTTTTACTGTACTGAGCATAGGTAAGTTCAAACGAATTAATGTATTCAGGATCGAGATACGGGTTACCTGTTCTCAGGTTTGGATAGAAACTATAATCGATATATGGATTTAGGCTTCTTGAGCGCGGACGATTGATACGACGACTATAGGTCACCATAATTTCCTTGGTTTTAGACAACTTATAACTCAATGCGCCTGTTGGATACAAGCTATTGTAGTCTCTTACATTATCGGTTGAGTCTTTCTGGCGGGCATTGGTTGAAGCAATTTCACCACGAACCCCAAGAGAGAGACCCCAATTTTTTATTTTGGTGCTATAATTCAAATATATAGCCTGAATATTTTCATCGAAAAGAAAATGATTGGAACGAACACTATCAAAAGTGTATTCCTGATTTGCAAAATCATAATCTAAGTATTCTGTATTCAGATCCATTCTTGTCCACGAACCATCAAAACCGGCTTCAAACTTTGTGCTGTCGTTAAACGGATGCACATAATCGATTTTTGCATTATAAATATCGTGAATGGTTGGGTCGATGGTATAATACCATTCTGGTGATTCGACAGAGGTTACAGTAAACAAATCATCTTCAAGATAACTACGACGACTAAATGTAGAATCTATATCATCACTTTTGGAATAGAACGCATCGATATTCAACTGTTGACCGGGTTTTTTGAATTTCTGTTGAAAGCTAATGCTAGCGTCGTAATTCTTACGCCCTTCGTCTTCAATGGCATTATTATTATATGCTTCGGTAATGCTATCATTAATATTGCGGTACCAAGACAGGGTTTGATCATGATCTATTCCACTCATTAAGCGATATCCAAAACTTCCTCCCAAACTTGTTTTCCTGCCCATATACCAATCGCCACCAACTTTAAAACTATGACTTAAGTTTGTTCTTTCAGATTCAATTTTCTGATTTAGAAAATGATGGTCATCGTCGTTATAATAGATGAAAGATGACTTACCAGACCCAATGCTAATTTCGTTCTGGTAATTATAGCTTCCGTACAAATTATATTTATTTGTGGAATAATTCATCGAAAAAGATGCGCTATATTTATCCCATGTACCATAACTCACACTAAGAAGTGAATTGAGTCCGGATCCTTTTTTCTTTTTCAGAATGATATTGATGATGCCCACCATACCATCGGGACGGTATTTAGCAGAAGGATTGGTAATGAGTTCAACAGATTCAATGGTAGAAGCGGGTATCTGTTCTAAAACTGATTTACTATCTGCGCCAGCCAGCGTTGACGGACGGCCATCAATAAGAATGGTAACGTTTTCAGAACCACGCAGGCTTACATTTCCATCCTGATCTACTTCCACTCCCGGTACATTTTCAAGAACTTCGAGCGCAGTTCCGCCAGCGGTAGTAAGATTTTGCTCTACATTAACCACTTTTTTATCAATGCTAAGCTCGACTAAAGGCTTTTCGGCCACAATTTCAACCCCATTTAGGGAAGTTGCAGAAGGCGCGAGAAAAATCTCCCCCAAGTTCTTTTCGGTACCTTGATCTGGTTTCAATTCTACAGAACTAAGTATTTTTTTCGCATATCCAATAAACTCAATAGTGACAAAAAATCGTCCGGGACGCTTAACAATAATCTCGAAAGTACCTTTTGCATTAGTAATTCCTCCAGCAACCAGAGATGAATCGCGCATAGAAAAAACAGCCACACTGGCATATTCTACAGCTTTTTCATTCAGGGAATCTATAACAGTTCCAATAAGAGTAAATTCAACATCCGGTCTTCCTTGTGGCTGAGCAAATGCCAGCAACGGGAATATCAACACCAATCCCAGTATAATTTTTCGCATTCTTTTTTTGTTTTAGACAAATTCCTGATGTTAAACTTGCGCAGGAAATGCAAAAATATTTAAGATTTTGCACATAAATATTCTAATCTGATATTTATCTTCTTTCTTGCCTGTGTAAAACCAATGATAAGTAATAAAGTTATTTTCATTAAAAAGTAGTATTTTTGTCTTTGATCTAAAATAAAACACAATGAAATCGATCTTATTCAATTATCGCAATTTACTTTTGGTGCTTATCGTATTCGGTGCATTTAGCTGTGTTCCTGCACGTCAGTTTCAGGATGAAAAAGCTGCAAGAGAGAAAGCCGAAGCAGATCTTGCCAATATAAAAACTCAATTTGATGAGTTAAGTGCCACAAATAAAGAGAATGAGGAAAAATTAGGGCAATTGGAAAAACAAGTCATGATTCTGGAGAATGATACCACCATGACAGGAATTTCAATGCGAAAAATGATTAATCAATATGACAAACTCAATTCTCTTTACGAAGAGTTGAACAGAAAACATCAGGAATTGCTCTCCCTGAATGCAAATGAAACAGAAAAAATTAGTACAGAGTTGCAATTGACTCAGGAAAAATTGAATCAGAAAGAAGCAGAATTGCTTAAGCTTGAAAATGAGCTGAATATGAGAAAGCAAAATCTGGATCAGATGCAGGCAGATCTTTTGGCCCAAGAAAAGAGAATTATCGAACTCGAAAGCATGCTTAATGCCAAAGACAGTATTGTTAAAGCGCTTAAAGACAAACTGACACTTGCACTGGAAGGATTTGAAAACAATGGACTCACCATTGTAGAGAAAAACGGAAAGATTTATGTCTCTATGGATGAGTCATTATTGTTTGCCAGTGGTAGTTGGACTGTAAATGCCAAAGGTAAAGACGCCCTAAATAAACTTGCTAAAGTTTTGGCAGAAAATCCAGACATCAATATCATGGTTGAAGGTCATACCGACAATTTTCCATACAAAGGCAGCGGGCAGGTAAAAGACAATTGGGATTTAAGTGTAATGAGGGCAACCAGTGTTACAAAGATCATTCTCAGCAATACCAAAATAGATCCTTCCAGAATAACTTCTGCAGGACGTGGAGAATATGTTCCGCTCGATCCTTCAAACAACAGTGAAGCGAGAAGTAAAAATAGAAGAACCGAAATTATTCTAACTCCGAAACTTGACGAGTTACTTAAGATTCTTGAAAGTAACTAGTCCCAAAAACCAACCAATCGTTATAAGGCCTCTTCGAAAGAAGGGGCTTTTTTGTGGAAAGTGAAAAGTGGTTGGTGGAAAGTGGAAAAGGTGTGTCTGTTTGGCCCTATAAAAGGTTGACTGTCTATTATCTTATGAATCAATAATAATTTATACATTTATAAAAAAACTTATGGCTATTGTTAAATTCGAAAACCTAGATGTTTGGCAGAGAGCTAGAGAGCTTAATAAAAACATTTTCTTCCATTTCATTAATTGTAAAGAATACTTTTTCAGAGATCAAATTTGCAGAGCTTCTTTATCCATATTGAATAACATTGCAGAAGGATTTGAACGCAAATCAAAAGCCGAATTCAAAAACTATCTAAACTATTCAAAAGGCTCTTGCGGGGAAGTTAGGTCTATGTTATACACTGCCCTAGATATTAACCTATTGTCGAAGAGTGAATTTGAAAACTATTTAAAAGAAGTCACCATTGTGTCCAAATTGCTATATGGATTAATAAGAAGTCTTGATAAATAAGGCAAATCGCATTGAGTATTTTCACATTCTACCTTCCACATTCCACAATATAAGATGCTATACTTTTTTTACAGGCAATAGGAACATGGCATGCCTTGTCTCTACTCCTGCAAATAAGGATCTTTATTCTGCACTGCCATGAAAAATTCGCGGTTAAGCGGGTATTGCATTTCACCGGCGGTTTGAAGATCTTTTAGAGCCTCATCATAGCGATTCATATTATACAATGTAATGGCACGATTTACATAATTGGCAGGATCTGCAGGATTCATAGAAATAGCATGTGCAAAAACCTGAAGTGCTTCATCGAAACGTTTCAATTTATGCAGTGCTAAAGCTTTCCAGGCAAAAACCTCATAAAAATCTTGCTTGCGTTGAATAGATTGATTAAAATTATAAAGAGCCGAGTCATAATTTGCCAAATTATAATGGCAAATTCCCGTCCAATACCACGCTTCATAATCGGTATTGTCTTTTTGCAATGCATATTTCAAATCGGCAAAAGCCAAGTCAAAGCGTTTGAGATTAGCATTTGCAATGGCCCTCCATACATAGGCTTTTGTATCCTCAGGTTTAATTTGCAAATAGGCATTATAATCGGGAAGACTCTCTTCAAATTTTTGCAATGTAGATAAAGTATTAGCCCGCCCAATCAACCCATCAGAATAAAGAGAATCGATAGACAATACCACATTAAAATCTGCCAATGACTCTTCTATTTTACCCGTATTGTATAAAAGCACAGCACGATTATTCCAAGCCTGTTTATAATTTGGATCCAAAGAAACGGCCACCGTATAATCCTGATAGGCTTTGTTTACATAGCTATCTTTTTTCAGAGGATTTTCGGCGTAAACTTTCAATGCATAATAGTCCCAATACAAGAACCCACGGTTATTATAAGCATATGGAAGCTTAGGATATTTTTCGATTACATCTGTAAACAAAACATCTCCATTTTCCCAATAATTAACCCGATCAAACGACTGCATGGAAAACAATAAAGCAGGAACCGCAACAATAACAGCAATAGTATTTTTCTTTTTCTGAAAAGCTCGGTCGAGCCAAACAGCAAGAGGAAATAATAATCCGATATACGGCACATATGAATAACGCTCACTCACAATAGTTCCCCCAACCGGGAGCAATTGAATTACAAGTGCAATGGTAATCGCGAAAAAAGCCAATCCAAAAATCAATTCTCTTTCCTTGCGGAATTTCCATACCAAAAAACCCAGAGCAGCTGTTGCAAGAGGCAGCATAAAATAGATTTGAGGCAGCACCCCGTCTTCTTTCAATGGATATGGATACATAGCTGAAAGATGAATGGGAAGAATAAGCTTCCACAAATACGTTAAGAATGAAAAATTCACAATCAGCAATCGCTCGCCTGTAGATAATAATGGAGCCAAATCCTGCACGGCATCTTTCTGGCTGTTCATGGCCATAATTCCAAACAAAACCGACATTGCCAATAAAGGAATTTTCTCCAAAACGATCATCCACGACCATTTTCTGCGTTCAAACCAATCGAATGCAAAAAGGAGTACAGGAAATACCACTGCCGCCGACTTCGATAAGAGAGAAAGCACGAAGAAAATAAAAAGCAAAATATAAGGTTTGAGCTTGCCTTTTTCAGCACGCAGATATTTCAAATAGAAGATCAAGCCGAGCAGGAAGAACAAAGTGTATAGCATGTCCTTTCGTTCAGAAATCCAGGCCACAGATTCAACATGCATGGGATGTATGGCAAAAAAGAGCGCCACTATAAAAGGAACCCAAAGAGATCCTTTCCGAATCAGCATTTTCACAAGAAAGAATACCAAAATAATATTCACAAGATGAAGCCAGAAATTATTGAAGTGATACAGAAACACATTTTCCCCGGCAATACTGTATTCTAAAGCATAAGTCAATGTCGTTAGCGGATGATAATTGCTCATATAATAATCGCTGAATATGGCTTTGAGCGATTCCCCATCGAGGGTTTTTATATAATCGTTATTCACTATATAACCTGCATCGTCCCAGTTCATGATAAAATCATTCTGAAACGAATTGGCATACACAATCGTTGTAAGCACCAAAATAACAGCAATAGGAATCCAGAGTTTCATCCTTTTCTTAAAAATAGCTTCTGGTTTTTCAGTCTTGACTTCTTTTTTCGACCCTTGAGAAGGCTTTTTAAAAGTTGTCTTCTTATTGTGCTGCTTTGATTTTCTGGCCATAATCAATTATTTAAAACCGCTTCGTAGAAGAGGCTGTGAATTCTTGTGCGAATATTTTCCTTAACCAGTTTTGAATTTTCGGCATCGGGATATACGCGATTGGACAGGAATATGTAAATCAATCCATTATCGGGATCGCTCCACACATAGGTTCCTGTAAATCCTGAGTGTCCGTAACTCCTAGGGGAAGCTTCAATACATGCATTTCCGTATTTTCGCATAACACTCTTATCGAATCCAAGGCCACGGCGATTTTTATCAAAATATGTAGAGGTAAACTTCAAAATAGTTGATGTTTTCAGATACTGCTTACCCCCGTATTTTCCGCCCTGCATCAGCATTTGCATAATCACACCAATATCGTAGGCATTTGAAAAAAGCCCGGCATGTCCGGCCACTCCTCCAAATAATGAGGCATTTTGATCATGCACATATCCTTGTATCAGTTTATCGCGGAATAAAGTATCCTGCTCGGTGGGAGGAATCGCAGTCAAATCAAATTTTCGTAATGGATTATACATCATCGAATTCAGCCCTAAAGGATAGTAGAATGATTCATTCATATAAGCTTCAAAATCTTTCGCCGAAAGTTCCTCAACCATAAATTTCAGCAGAATAAATCCCAGATCGCTATATTTATATCCCTGATCTGGTTTAAGTTTTGAATGCAATATTCGCTGCATAATCGTATCTGAAATTTCAGGACGAACGTAAAGGCCATCACATATTTGTACAGAATGTGTTGATGATTTTGAAGTGGCTACCCAATATGGATCCAAATCGGGTTTATTCATTACTAGAAAATGAAATGGAATCCAAGGAGGTAATCCTGAAGAATGAGTAAGAATGCGATCGAGATGCAATTCGCCAACCGGAGTTCCATCAGAAATGCTGAGATAATTTTTCAATGAGCTCTGCAAGTCAATGACTCCATTTTCATAAAATTTCATAACAGCAAGCGTAGTAGCCAGCATTTTGGTTAGAGAAGCCAGATCATATAAATCTGAGTTTTGCACCGGTAGCAGAGAATCGTAGGTATGATATCCAAAAGATTTATTGTAAAAGATATTTCCATCTTTTACAGCCAAAATCTGGCAGCCCGGGAACGCAGTATCTTTTATGGCCTGTTCTACAATAGAATCAATCTCGGCAAGCGGCCTAAGATCTATTCCTAAATCTTCGGGTTTCGCTTCATGCAGCACGCCATTATTTTGTGTTTGAATTCCAGTGCCAGCAGGAAAATACTGACTGATAGTAACGGGAAGCTTACCTCGAAACGGAATAGAACCAAATAATGCTCTGGCAATTGAAATTTCAGCCATTTCATTTCTTTCGTATCCCACAATCAATGCCCTTGGCGCATTGGCGTATGTGTACATTCCGAACGCATACGGATTTCCCATGAGGCAGAGAATCACTTTATGCTTAGTTGCAAAACGATTCACAACAGAGCGCAAATCTGAAGTAAATCGATAATTATCACGAGTCCAATAATTCATCTGGTGCACACAAAGAATTAAAGTATCGTATGCCGCCACTTTCTGAAGAACGGAGTTTACCTCAGCCGTTTTTGCAGGATCAGGGATAAAAAAGGTATTTATTCTAGCAAATTTCTTTGCCTCATTATGAAAAGAACTTTCCTCATTAATATAAAATGAAACAACGGGAACATCTGCCCGACTTCCGGAAAACGGCACAAGAGAATCGTGATCGTAA
The DNA here is from genome assembly GCA_016937255.1 of Bacteroidales bacterium. Lineage (GTDB taxonomy): Bacteria > Bacteroidota > Bacteroidia > Bacteroidales > DTU049 > BM518. The sequence continues at coordinate 16,419 of JAFGWG010000109.1, read as the reverse complement.
ACCAAAGTCACAGCTTTGTCAAACATTTGCTGGGCATAATCGAAATACTCAGGTTTATTAAGATCTTCTGTTAGATTTTCAAGAGGAACGTCTACTTCATCAAAAAGTCCAAGTTCAAATTTACTCAGTAAAACTTTGCGTACACTTTCGTCTATATCAGCCTCCCTAATTCTTCCGTCATTTACTGCCGCAATCATAGAATCTATTGCAATATCCAAATCTTCCGGCATTAGCAATAAATCATTCCCGGCCATATAAGCCTGAACTTCTATTGACCCGCTTTTATTTCCTCGCGTAACGCCTTTCATCATCAAGGCATCGGTAATAATAAGCCCTTCATAGCCCATTTCTTCACGAAGAATATCATGAATAATTTTTCTAGACAAACTTGAAGGCAACAAATAAGTATCATCGAGAGCAGGAGCATATACATGAGCAACCATAATTCCCCAAATATCATCTTTTACCATTTCGCGGAAAGGCAAGAGATGAACAGAGTCAAAAACAGCCCTGCTATCATTAATTTGCGGAAGGGTTCTATGCGAATCTTGTGAAGTATTACCATGACCAGGATAGTGCTTTGCCACAGGTAAAGTTCCTGCCGAAAGCATTCCCTTGCAAAATATACGTGCATATTCTGCAACTTTATACTGATTTTCTCCCAGCGATCTATAATTAATAACCGGATTTAAGGGATTTGAATTCACATCTACCACCGGGGCAAAATTGATATGTATGCCAAGACGGCGGCATTGTTCGCCCACAATACGACCATAATTGTAAATTAATGCACTATCGTTTGTGGCAGCCAATGCCATAAAACGCGGCATGGTAATCACTGAATCAAGACGCATGGCGACACCCCATTCAGCATCCATTGCAACCAGCATTGGGATTTCAGAAGCTTTCTGCAAATCATTAAGGAGTTTAGTTTCAGCATTCGGGCTTCCCTGAAAAAACACAATGCTTCCAGGCTTAAACATTCTTATGGTATCAGCAAAAGCAATATTGTAGGCTTCATCACGATCTGAATATACTTCAATCATCATCAACTGTCCGATTTTATCGCGCAAAGACATATTCTTCAGAACAGAATCTACTTTTGCATCATAGTTTTGAGCAGATATTATTGCCGGAAAGCTGAGCAGTATAGTGAGTAGTATAGTTAATGCAATTCTCATATCCCAATATTTTCAAATTTCTTCACAAATAAGATTCCTGCAAATATGCTAAAAATTAATGAGAAATATGCAGCCTAAATGCAGCATCTATTAACAAAGATATTTTGATATTTTGGCTTGGAGAAAAGTCATGCGAGGGCTGTAGTATGGAGATGAATATTGCGAATTATCTCTTCCCCATACAGGTGAGAATTTAAGTCGTATCCCAAAAAGCAGACTAAAAAAACATCGGGTGGCTATGGCAGAAGATGGTATACGCAATTTTAATGCTAATTTTGCGTATTCATACGCATTATTTATACGAATTTTGCGTATTCATAATAAAAAATCTTCTACATTACCCGGGCTGATTACAGTAAAATCAGCATTTTTATACATTTCGCTAAAAGCTGAAGGAATTTTTGATTTTGCGGCTTTATTCACATTCCACTTGAACTCATACGCATGCAATTGTCCATCAGATTCTTCCAAATAGTCAAGTTCAGACTGTGAAAATGTGCGCCAGAAATACGTATTGCACAAATATCCGTCATAGTTATTTTTCTTCATTCTTTCGCTGATCAGAAAATTCTCCCACAGAGCCCCAACATCGTTACGAAGATGAAGTTCACTGAAATTTCGAAGCAGCATATTCCTAATTCCGTTATCAGTAAAGTATATTTTTCGCGATTTTTTCAGCTCATTTCGCAAGTTTCGGCTAAACGCAGGAAGTCTAAACACCACAAAAGATTTCTCAAGCAAATCAATATATCTTTCAACTGTACCACGGTCAATACCTAAAGAATTGGCCAGTTCATTATACGAAACTTCTGAACCAATTTGCAGGGCAAGCATTTGTAACAACTTGATTATCATATCAGAATGTCTGATATTTGCAAACATCAGCACATCTTTGTATAAATAACTGTCACAGAGCAATTGCAAAATTTCCTTTTCTTCCGAAGGATTAGTTACCACTTCAGGGTAATATCCATACAAAAGACGATGCTCTAGCATTGCAAGTTCATTATGCAACCCGTGATGCAGACTCATTTCTGAAAACGAAAGCGGAAACAACTTAAATTCCCACTTTCTACCCGTTAATGATTCTGATGTTTTATCAGCCAGATCGAAAGAAGAGGAACCTGTAGCCACTATTCCTATTTCGGGAATTTGATCGGTAAATATTTTAATTTTTCTACCAATGTCAGGAATTTGTTGTGCCTCATCGATTATCAGAATCTTATAGGACGAAAAAATGGTTTTGAAACGATTAATAGATGCATTTTCAAACATTTCAATTGTTTCGCTGTCATCACCATTGAGCCAAAGAATATCCTCACGACCAGAAAAAAGTTCACTCATTAATGTACTTTTACCTGCCTGACGAGGGCCAAACAGAATTACGGCCTTATTACCTCCAGCTTTTTGTCTGATTTTATTTTCGAGAACACGCCTAATCATTTTTTATTGCAAATATACGAAAATATTATAGTAATCGCAATTTTAATACGAATTTTGCGTATTCATACGTATTATTTACACGAATTTTGCGTATTAAAAACCTAGATTCTACAAATTGAGTAATTCACAAAACAACTTAGACAAATAACCAATTATGCCTAAAAAATATTTCCTACCTTTACTTTTTAAAAGAATCGTATGTCATCTAAACCCAATATTGCGCTGCTAAGTGGCGGTTATTCAGGCGAATCGGTTATCTCCATTCAAAGTGCTTCGGTGATTGCAAAAAACATCAATCGAAACAATTATAATGTTTTTTTGATGAAAATTAGCCGTAAAGAATGGCTATGTGAAGTTGATGGAGAAGATATCCCGGTAAACCGTCATGATTTTTCGGTGGAAACAAAAAACGGAGTACTGAAATTTGACTTGGCTTTCATCATGATTCACGGAACTCCGGGCGAAAACGGTATGCTACAAAGCTATTTTGAAATATTAGAGATTCCTCACACCACTTGTTCTGCCATGGTTTCAAATCTTACTTTCAATAAAGCATATACGCTAAAATTTGTGGAAGCATTCGGGGCAAAAACAGCGAAAAGCATATACCTAAATTCACCTGAATGCAAATTAGACTTTGCTGAAGCAGAAGCAATGAAGTTTCCAGTTTTTGTGAAACCCAATAGCGGAGGAAGCAGCATTGGAATGAGCCGGGTTACAGATATTAAAGACCTTCCGACAGCCATTGAAAAAGCTTTCAAAGAAGACAAGGAAGTCATTATCGAAGAATATATTTCGGGCGATGAACTTACATGTGGAGTCATCAGACACAAAGGCAAAATAATGAGTTTTCCACTCACTCTGATTCGAAGCAAAAAAGAGTTTTTCGATTTTGAGGCTAAATACACTCAAGGCATGGCCGACGAAATTACTCCACCACCGGTAGATGAAAGGCTGGTGGAAGATGTTAGAAAACAGAGTGAATATTTCTATGAAAAACTGAATTGCCGCGGTGTGGTTCGATTCGATTTCATTCACGACGGAAAAGACCCGTATTTTATTGAAGTGAATACGATTCCGGGAATGTCTTCGGCAAGCATTGTCCCACAACAAGCCAGAGCCTCAGGCTTTACCGACAGCGAATTATACGACATGATTATTGAAAACGCATTGCGTGATTGAATTCAATATTCCATATAGAAGTCAGAATGAAGAGATCTTTCTTAAACAAGCCATACAATCTGGGTGCCTGAGTGCTGATGGAGATTTCGTGAAGAAATGCGAGCATTGGTTTAAGAAAAATTACAAATGCAAGCACGTTTTTATGACCCATTCATGTACAGGGGCTTTGGAAATGGCAGCCTTATGCATTGATATTCATCCGGGTGATGAAGTTATAGTACCATCATTCACGCATATCAGTACAGCTAATGCTTTTGTTTTGCGGGGCGCAAAAATTGTTTTTGCTGATATTCTTCCGGAAACCATGTGCATTGATGCTGCCGATGCAGAAAGCAAAATCAGTCCAAACACAAAAGCTATTGTGGCCGTGCACTATGGAGGATATGCCGCTGATCTTAACCGGCTTTCAGAAATCTGCAATAAACACAGTCTCTTTTTGATTGAAGATGCTGCTCATAGCATTGGCGCAAAATTAAATGGCAAATATCTGGGAACCATTGGAGATATAGGCTGTTTGAGTTTTCATGAAACCAAGAATATTCATTGTGGAGAAGGTGGTGCTTTGCTGCTTAATAATGAAACCTTACTTGAAAAAGCGGAGCAGATCTATGAAAAAGGAAGCAACCGCAGTGCTTTTCTAAAAAAAGAAGTTGAAGAATATACCTGGACCAGTGAAGGCTCATCTTTCAGCATGAATAATTTATCGGCAGCTTATCTCTATTCGCAACTTCGGGAATTGGAAATAACAAATTCATATAGGCTTGAAGTATGGAATTGGTATTATGAAGAGCTGAAAGTTCTTATTGAAAACAAGAAGATTTTCCAGCTCCCTCCTTTGCCAGAAAAAGAAACCATTTTCAATGCCCATATTTTCTTTCTAAAATGTCAAGATTCTAATACTGCAAATGCTATTTTGGCTCATCTAAATGCAAGAGACATATCTGCACACAGGCATTTCCCTCCATTGCATAAAAGTCCTTTTGGGCAGCATTTTCGCTCTATCGATTGTCCAATTAGCGAATCAGAATACCCAAAACTAATCCGCCTTCCCATGCACACTGGCATTAAGAAGGCAGACATTAAATTTATTGCTCGTAATTTAGCAGAATTCCTTTCGGAATAATTTAGTCTTGTTCCTCAGGTCTTGGAGGAGGATAATATCGCATTGTTGGTGTAATAATGGTATCCCACCCCAGAAAACGCGGGCTAGTTGCCATATTTGTATCCACCTGACCAAAACAATGTGTGGGAGATATTTTCTGTGAATCAGGCAAAGCCATAATTTGATTATGTCGCAAAAGCTTCATTGCAGTATTCTGGTCAGGAGGCTGATTTCTTACTTCTACTGAAGCAGCAGCTGATTTTGAGACCGCAGTTTGCTGAGCATTTGCACAAAAGCCTGTCAGAATAAAAACCGATATGATTAAAACAAATCTTCTCATTACAATTGTATTTAATCGAACAATGTCATTGTACAGTGATCATTTGCGGAACCCGGGCTAATTTCAAGTCTCCATGGTGAAGTAGCCCAACTCACAGCTGCGCTCCATTGCATTTTAACAACCACAGGTACTCCGGCAGTACAATTTACAGGAACTCCGGAGAAAGAAATCATACCTGAAGTTACAACATATTGACCTCCCCAATAATCCTCATCGAAATCTGTTACAACAGTTGCTGCAGTAGCAACCTCAACACCATTTACCAAAATACGAGCACTACAAATAGCTTGACCGAATTGAGCCATACCGCTACTATTTGCCAAACGGGCAACAAGCGACGCAAAGATGTATATTTTATTATGAACAGGAGTAAAAGTTCTAGACATTCCAGGGATATCTACCCAGCTGGTACTTGTTGTAGTAACTAAATTGGTCAGCGTTACATTATCTACATGGTTACCATAAATAGCAATATTGGTTGGAGTTTCCCAAATTGGAGGAAGCCCAGCTCCTTGAGATTGCAGTATTTGACCTGAAGTACCTGCATTATTATTTGGCATTAAAGCGTTTGAAAATTTTACTGCGCCAACTACATCGAGTTTTTGAGTTGGAGCTGCTGTTCCGATTCCAATATTAGTACCATTGTCATAAATAATAGAGCAAACACCCTGAACACCATCGTTTTTCAGAACATAATTGGCATTAGTACAACCAAGAGGACCGGCAGGACCTTGAGGGCCTTGAGGACCTGTAGCACCAGTAGCTCCAGTTGGACCGGCAGGACCAGTTGCGCCCATTGCTCCGGCAGGACCGGCAGGGCCAGTTGCTCCTGTTGCTCCGGTTGGTCCGGCGGGTCCGGCGGGTCCGGCGGGACCAGTTGCTCCGGCTGGGCCAGCAGGGCCGGTTGCACCAACAGCTCCATTACACACATATCTTGATAATGAAGGATCTACTTCCCCGGGATCAAGCACACCATTACTATTTGCATCGAGACCAAACTGAAGTAAAACCCCACCATTTGGGCAGTTTACACCTGCAGGCTCAAGAGAAGTTAATGCAACGGTATTATAACCCGTACCCGCAGGGCCGGCAGGACCTTGTGGACCGGTTGCTCCGGCAGGACCAGTAGCTCCGGTTGCACCAGTTGCACCTGTTGGACCGGCTGGACCGGCAGGGCCTGTAGCGCCATCAGCACCATGGCAAATATATCTCGTTAATGCAGCATTCACTTCCCCTGCATCGAGAATTCCATTATTATTTGCATCGAGACCAAACTCAAGCATAAAACCACCATTTGCACAGTTTGCACCTGCAGGCTCAATGGTAGGTTTAACTAAACTCGATAAGCCGTCTGCACCTATAACACCACTAGATGAATTGCAAAGTGAAAACCAACTCGCAGTTCCAGCCTGATAAACCAAAACACACATAGTGTCTGTATCATAAACCATTAGTCCATCTGCGGGAGCGGCAATAGCCAAACGCTGAACGGCACTCATTCTTGGAATCAAAACTCCTTTATCATCAGCAGATACATCAAGGGCTGCAGAAGGATCAGGGAGGTTTCCTGTTGAATTTATGGCTACATTATTCTGGGCAAAGCCTGTTCTACCTCCTAAAATCAATAGAAGCGCCATTACCAATAAAGCCTGTTTTGTAAAAATCCTGTTCATATGATTGTTTTTTTAATTATCGAATTAAATTGACATGTCCGTATTTGTGAACTTTCTCTCCATTTACACTTCTGTACTCCAGAATATAAACATAAACATCTTGGGGACATTCGGCAGTTTTAAAGAATCCATCCCAACCTTCATTCGTTGCTGTGGAGTAGAATATTTCAGTTCCCCAGCGATCAAACACACGAAAAACATACTCATTTACTTCCTCATTTCCAATAATTGGATAGAAAACATCATTCTCCCCATCATGATTTGGTGAAAATGTATTTGGAATAAAAATGAAATCCTCATCTGTTTGCCCGGTGAGCGTCCAACTTTTATACAAATCTGTACTTGCAACTTGTGAAGTAAGCAATGTATTTGCGGTGATATCAATCTGACCATCAGGACCCCAATCATCCCAAGTGCTATTGTCATCATTATATCTGATGGCCTTGAGTGTATTTTCCTTAATTCCGTTGCAATCGATTTGAGTATATGAAAACTCGATACTGGCTGACGGTTTTTGAGCCTGCGTAGCATCAATTACCCAGAAGCGATCTATAGTAAGTTCAGCGGTAAATGGTGCAAGAGTTGTTACATTATCAGGAAGCGGCGCATTTGAGGGAGGAGTAGGATAAGTTGAAAAATCGACATATCCATTTCCTACAGCAGGAGTTTGAACTGCAAACATCAAATCAAGATCATTATAATTTCCCAATCCAGAACCAAAAGGAACATAGAAAAAACCCAGTTGATCATCAATATGCCAACGAAGTACACCAAGTCCCTGTATTGGATCTGTTTCCGCATAAAGATACCCCGAAACATAATGTAAGGCCGATGTATTGCTTTTGGTAATCTCTAGAGTATTGCGATTTAAATCAAAAACAGATGCCAGAGTAAAAACTCCTTCCACCCGTGCTTTATCAAAATCGAGAAGCTTAGTACCAGCAACTACGTGGAGGTTTTCAAAACCCGTTTCATGGCTACCCCCGATTGTTTGCTGCTGAGCTGAAGGCATGAGCACAAGACCATCGGGAATTGCTTCAACATTAATAAAAACATCATTGTTTGCGTAATTTAAAAAATCATCATATACCAGCATACTCCCATCAAGATCAACAAACCCATCCTGAGTAGCCGTATGATTAATATAATCGCCACCTATTACGAGATATGCGCCACTATTAATAACTATACCATCTCCGTTATTCACTACATTTTGACCATTTACAAAGCAAAATGGCAGAAGATTAAGCGCAAAAAAAACAACCCTTACATAAAGTAAATATTTTGCCATACACCGATGTTTTAAAACAAAAAGTCCATAAAAATACAAAATTCAACAACAAAATAAAAACATTTTTCCCCGTGTAGCCCTTTTGATAACCATTTGACAAGAAAATTGTACGAAAGTTTAATAAAAATAGTTGCTTAATAATTATATATCTAGCTGTTTTAACAAAAAACCCAATAGCTTTTGTACCGCTCTACCTCTATGGCTTATACTGTTTTTTTCATCCGATGTCATTTCAGCAAAGCTTAAACTATGATTTAGTGGTCTAAAAATCGGATCATACCCAAAACCTTCATCACCACGCGGCTGATGCAGAATTTCACCTTCAACCACGCCCTCAAAAAAGCTTTTTCGTCCATTCAGGATAAGGCAAATTACTGTTTTAAAACGAGCCGATCTATTTTCTTTGTCTTTCATTTCTCGCAATAATTTATCCATATTTGCGTTGAAATCGTGTCCGTCACCTGCATATCTTGCAGAAAGTACTCCTGGAGCTCCATGTAGCGCATCTACTTCCAATCCTGTATCATCTGCGAAGCATGAAAACCCCGTTTTCTGAAACACATAGTCAGCTTTTATCTCTGCATTGGCTTCCAGAGTATGTCCATCTTCTATTATTTCCTCAGTTATATTGCAATCGTGCAGACCCAATATTTCCAATGAAGGGAAAATCTGACGAAGTTCCTTTAATTTATGTGGATTATGGGTGGCAAAAACCAGTTTTTCCATTTCACAAAAATACATGAAATAAATTCACGATCAACACTGAAGGCATTAATAATTAGAGATTTCATCCATACATGCCGATATTATATTTGAAATAATGAGCAAAATCATTACTTTTGCAAGAAGAAATCTCCACTATGTTAAACAAACGTTGGGTATTAAAAGAGCAAGGTGATGAAGAAGTCATTCAGCACCTTATGAGCCAAATCAATGTCAACAGGCAAATTGCAAATTTGCTTGCCCAACGTGGTATTGACAATTATGAAAAAGCCAAGAGTTTTTTCCGCCCAACATTGGAAGAACTTCACGATCCTTTTCTAATGAAGGACATGGATAAAGCCGTAGACAGAATTTTATTGGCTATTGAGCGCAAGGAAAAAATCCTACTTTATGGCGATTACGATGTTGACGGCACTACTGCAGTAGCCACTTTATATTCTTTTCTTTCCAGATATAAAATTCCACTCGATTATTATATCCCAGATCGATATACTGAAGGCTATGGAATTTCAAAACAGGGTATTGATTATGCTGCAGAAAACGGCATGCCTCTTATTATTGCTATTGATTGCGGTATAAAGGCTGTTGAAAAAATTGAGTACGCAAAAACGAAAAATATTGAGTTTATCATTTGCGATCACCACAGGCCTGGCGATAAAATCCCCGATGCTGTTGCGGTACTCGATCCAAAAAGAAAAGATTGTTCCTATCCATTCGATGATTTATCTGGCTGCGGAGTTGGCTTTAAACTCCTTCAGGGTCTTGCTCAAAAAACCAATGTTGGTATTGAAAAATTAAAGCCCTTGCTCGATAAAGTTGTGCTTAGTATAGCTGCAGACATTGTTCCTGTTACCGGCGAAAACAGAATACTTGCACATTTTGGATTAAAAGTACTCAACACTAATCCCAGTGCAGGGATTGAAGCAATAATGAAAACAGCCGGCATAAAACGCCGTCCAGACAGTATCTATAAAACCGATTACTCTTTCACCAAAAAGATTTCAGTTTCTGATTTGGTTTTCATCGTTGGCCCTAGAGTAAATGCTGCTGGCAGAATTCAAAGCGGCAAAAACTCGGTCGATTTACTGGTTTGCGAATCTGCAGAAAAAGCAGATACCATTGCTGCGAAAATTGATATTTTCAATATTGAACGTAAAAGCCTCGATAGTAATGCCACACAGGAAGCATTAGAAACCATTGCCGATTCTGAAATTGATCAGTCTAAATTAAGCACCGTTCTTTTTAATCCAAACTGGCATAAAGGGATTCTTGGTATTGTTGCCAGCCGATTAACCGAACATTATTATAAACCTACCATTGTTTTTACACAATCGGTTGATACAGGCCTAATTACCGGAAGTGCGCGCTCTATTCGAGGTTTCGACATTTATGAAGCCATTGAATCATGCAGCGACTTGCTCGAACATTGGGGTGGACACACTTACGCTGCTGGTTTATCGTTAAGAGAAGATAATCTTGATATTTTCAAAGAACGTTTCGAAGATTTTGCACAAAAGCATATGACCGAAGATATCAAAACCCCAATTATTGAGGTGGATACATTTCTCGATTTCAATGCCATTACTAAAAAATTCTTCAATTTGCTACGGCAATTTGCACCCTTTGGACCTGGGAATATGTCACCGATTTTTCAAACCAATGAAATATACGATAACGGGTATTCCAAAATTGTAGGAGAAAAACATCTTAAACTCTTTGTTACACAGAAATTCTATAAAGGATTAGGTCACCCCGGAATTGCTTTCCAGATGGCAGATCACTATCCTATGATTGAGGGACAAAAACCCTTTGATATTGTGTATGCTATTGAGGAAAATGAATGGAATGGGAACACCACTATTCAACTAAACGTCAAAGACATACGAACCAACAACTTCCTTCTCGATGAAAAATAAAATAGTTAGCGGAATTCGCCCCACAGGCAATCTTCATTTGGGAAATTACTTTGGAGCACTTAAAAACTTTCTACGACTTCAGGAAGAAAGCGATTGCTACTTCTTCATTGCCGATTACCACAGTCTCACCACGCATCCTACTCCAGAAAATCTTCAAGGCAATGTAAAGCAAGTATTGGCCGAATTTATTGCCTGCGGAATGGATCCCGACAAAGCCTGCATTTACGTTCAAAGCGATGTACCTGAAACCATAGAGCTATATTTGTTTTTCAATATGAACGCTTATTTAGGAGAATTGCAACGGGTTACGACTTTCAAAGATAAAGCAAGAAAACAACCGGATAATGTTAATGCCGGTTTACTCACTTACCCTACCCTGATGGCAGCTGACATCTTAATTCACCGAGCATCAAAAGTTCCGGTAGGAAAAGACCAAGAACAGAATCTGGAAATGACCCGTACTTTTGCAAAGCGCTTCAATCACATGTATAATACCGAGTATTTTCCCGAGCCGGTAGCTTATAATTTTGGAGAAGAACTCGTAAAGGTTCCCGGACTGGATGGTAGTGGAAAAATGGGAAAATCTGAAGGATTTGGAAATGCCATTTTCTTAATTGATGATGAAGCCACTATTAAGAAAAAAATCATGAAGGCCAAAACAGATTCAGGACCTACTGAAAAGAACTCTACACCTCCCGATTATATTCAAAACCTCTTTGCATTAATGAATATTGTTTCAAAAGAAGAAACGGTGAAATTCTTTAAAGATGCGTTTGCCGATTGCAATATTCGATATGGTGACATGAAAAAACAATTGGCTGAAGACATGAATGAATTTATTGCTCCAACCCGTGATAAAATTCTCAGTATTTCATCCAATGATGAATTATTGTCGAAAATTGCCAAACAAGGTCGCGATAAAGCCAGAGAAAGTGCACAGCAAACCATCCGTGAGGTTCGTGATATTATTGGATTTAAAAGTATATAATTATGAGACCAGCCAAAGCGCTATTCCCTTTTTCCGCATGGATGCTTAGAATATCCATGCCGGTAATTGCATACAGCACATTTTTTGAAACCGTAAAAACTTTCGATTTTTCAGAATTGCAGTTTTATATCGCTGCAATATTTTCTTTGTTTAGCGTCTTTCTGTTCGTCGGTGGATTTATGGCCAAACACAGTATGACCCTCTTCAGTGCTTTAGTTTTGTTAGGGGTTTCCCTTTTCGAAGCTTTTCACTTCATTTCTAAAAACCCCGACCCTATATTTGCACTCTTCCTACTGAGTGCTGCAGCTATGTTGCTATTTCTCAGTATTGGAAATAAACGATAATTTGTGAAGAAAAACGGAATAAGTACTCAAAAAGAGCACGAAAAAGCAGTTTTAATTGGTATCATTACTGCACGGCAAAACGAAGAACAAGCAAAAGAATATATTGACGAGCTCGATTTTCTGGCTCGCACGGCCAGTGCTATTGTAGTAAAAAGTTTTCTCCAAAGACTTGATCGCCCTGATAATAAAAGCTTTGTGGGCAGCGGAAAGCTTCAAGAAATTGCAGCATATATAGAAGAGCATGAGATCGATATTGCCATTTTCGATGATGAACTCTCCGCTTCTCAAATCAGGAATATTGAAAATGCTTTTAAGTGCAAAATTCTGGATCGCACCAATTTAATTCTGGATATTTTTGCCTCTAGAGCCAAAACAGCGTATTCGAGAACACAAGTTGAACTGGCACAATACGAATATTTGCTACCTCGTCTTACCGGAATGTGGTCTCACCTTCAAAAACAACGCGGTGGAATTGGCATGAAAGGCCCCGGAGAAAAAGAAATTGAAACCGACCGTCGTATTATCCGCGATCGAATTTCAAAGCTTAAAAAAGACCTGATTCAGATCGACAAGCAAAAGCAAACTCAAAGAAAACACCGTGCAGCCATGGTTCGTGTCGCTTTGGTGGGTTATACCAATGTTGGCAAATCGACTTTGATGAATGCCATGGCAAAATCGGATGTATTTGCTGAAAATAAGTTATTTGCAACACTTGACACTACTGTACGCAAGGTTACAATTGATCATCTTGCTTTCTTACTTGGTGATACTGTTGGATTTATTCGTAAGCTGCCTCATCATTTGGTAGAATCCTTCAAATCAACATTGGATGAAATTCGTGAAGCCGACCTGCTAATGCACGTAGTTGATATTTCTCACCCCAATTTCGAGGAACATATCGAAACAGTACAAGCAACATTAAATGATATTGGCGCAGGCGACAAACCTTATGTAATGGTTTTCAATAAATGTGATGCTGTGAAGATGCAAGAAGCACATCAAATCAGCTTTTCCGAATTCAACATTGATGATCAACTCAGCCGAAGCTGGATGAGTCATTTACATGGCGATTCCGTTTTCATCTCTGCACTGAAAAACCGCAACATGGATAAGCTGCGCAAGGTTTTATTTGACAAAGTGAAAAACCTGCATGAGCACAGGTATCCTGGCACTATGCCTTATTATTGAGAAGCTAAATTGAAAAACTTAAATCTAAAAAGTCAAAAGTGAAGAAAAAGTACTTTTTCAAAATCTGCGCTATAAAACATCATATTGCTTATTCTCCATTCATCAATCGATCAATAGGCCCATTTTTCTTAATGAATTCCTTCAATTCCGTGTATGGAATTTCTACCTCAATAGAGCCCACAACATACGGAGCAACCTCATATATATTGTAGACAAACATAATACGATTGGTGTAGAGACAGAAATTATCGGTCAATGGCATTTCATCTACAAAGAAGCCACGATCTGAGAGCGATTCCCCTTCTTCAATTTCCAATTGCTCACGAACTTTTGTATTGATATTCTTAATCAGAGCGGGTTCATAATCTCCTTCAAAAATATCATCGAAACCAACTATATTTCTGGTTGTAAAATCATAAACATTACACATAGAACCGTATGTTCCGTGTGCACCACCCGTATATTCATAGAGCGAATTTACAACACCCAGTAGTCCCGCGCAATTAAGCACGATGTCTATATCTTCATTAATTTCCCAAAAAGCAGTATAATCGGGTTCCATACTGCCAGCTTCATACATGGAAGTATAATCCTGAATCAGCATAATATCGGCATTTTTAACCATATCTTCAGGGTATCGAAATTCGTTGGGCAAGCCTTTATACGGTGCAAGAATGGCTTCAATAAATTTCAAAGAATCTTCTTTCGACAAACTTTTTGCAGGAACAGGATATCTACGCTGAATAAACATATTTACAGAATCTTTCCCTTCATCTACTGTGAAATATATTGCTCTATTTGCCGTAAAGCATAAATAATCAAATGGAATCATTTTTTGATCAGAAACTTCGGTATAGAAATAAATCTTTTTAGACCCACCTTTATTATCCATTGTGGTAAAATTCAACTTTGCTTCCTCAGGAAAATATACTTCAGCATTACCCATTTCATCATCGCGTTGAAGAAAAAACTCATTTGCGCTACTCATTTTACCGGCATAACGAGCAAGTACAATTCCGGCGGCATCGTGATGAACCAAAACCATATCAGAATCGTGAACCTGTACAATAAGAAAGGACGAATCGCTTTCAAAATACCGCTCTGATCCGCAGGGCATATTATAATGATAAACGGTTTGAGCCTGAACTAAAATCAGGTTTATCAGAGCAATAATAAAAAATATCTTTTTCATGTTTTTTTCTCTTGAGAAAACAATAATCATTCCTTGTAATTTCGGTCACCAAAGATATCTGTTCCTACGCGAACCATGGTGCTTCCCTCTTCTATTGCAATAAGATAATCGGCAGACATGCCCATAGAAATTTCTTTGAAAGACGCATCAGATGCGAAATACTCTTTTTTCAGTTGGTCGAAAATACTTTTTAATTTTTTGTACTCACGGCGTGAGCGATCAGTATCATCTGAAAAACTGCCCATGCCCATTACTCCGCAAATTCGAATATTTTGCATAGATTGATAAGATTCGCTATTCAGCAACTCTTGGACTTCATCGAGATTAAAACCAAACTTGGAATCATTTTCAGCAATTGAAAATTCTAATAAACAATCAATTACACGATCATTTTTTGCTGCCTGCTTATTAATCTCCTTTAATATTTTTGGACTATCCACACTTTGAATACAGGAAATAAAAGGCGCAATATATTTCACTTTATTGGTTTGCAGATGGCCGATAAAATGGAATATCATATCCGAAGGTAAATCCGGCTGTTTCGACATCAAATCCTGCACATAATTTTCTCCAAACAATCGTTGACCAGCTTCATAAGCTTCTAAAAGCATTTCGGCCGGCTTGGTTTTGCTTACCGCAATCAGTTTTACGTTTGAAGGCAGCTTTGCCCGTATTCTTTCAAGATTATCCTTGATTCTCATCTGCACTGTTTTACTATTTCAAAGATAGTGAATAATTTGATGTGCTGATGTGTTTCCCTCTAAGCACATAGAGAACACAAAAATTAAGCACACAAAGGTATAGATTTGCTGATCACCCCTACTGCGTGTCAAGCGTGCGAACAAAGATTATGGACGCGGATTTTGATTGGATTAAAATCGCATAGGCTTCAAAAAAAATTTGGTGCAATTTTTGTTGCAAATCGCAAAACAAATTTATATAAAAAAATTATTTCTCCTGTTTGCATTCTTCCTTTCTGTCGGATTCACCTCTCTGGCTCAAGACACTGATTTTGTTACTTTTAAGCTAAAGATCACATCGCATTTACCGGTTGGCTGGGGTGAAAAATACCAGGCCGTAATTCTTGATGTTATTGAAGGCAGCAAAACAGCATTTGGCGATACCATTTATTTCGGACGTATTGATTTTAGCGGCGAAGATTTCTTTAGCACAGGAGATACAAGAACCGTCAGTTTCAAAAACACCAAAGAGCAAAACGATAAACCTTATTTACCTGCATGTTCCTGTACGGTAAGTCTTAAAAATGAGATATGGGAAATTACTGAAATACGTAAATGATTTTTCAGGAAGTGAAAACATTTATCTACAGGTCAACATAAATTATTAATGGATTATAATCTTACACGTTTTGAAATATTGTGTTTTTCTTACAAAAACTATTTTAATTAATAGTAATGAGATTTATAATTCAAATTATGCATACAGAAACTTTCAGGCAAAATACTGAAAAACAGGACTGTGTAAGCCAAAATTTGAACTATATTTGCATTTGCTATGTGGAAAGAGCTGGAAATATTGCGCAAAGAATATCTTGATTTGGAATTATCGGAGGCGATTAATTATGAAAAGTTCTCTATGATTTCAATTGTTTATAATTCCACCAAAATAGAAGGCTGTTCATTAACTGAAAATGACACTCAACTATTGTTGGAAAAAGATATTACCGCTAAAGGCAAACCACTATCTGACCACCTGATGGTCAAAGACCACTATGCTGCATTTATGTTTCTAAAAGACATAGCAAAAAAGAAGCTGAATTCAAGTCACAAATGCAACTTTTTGATTAGACAAATTTAGGGATAAAAATTCGATTGGGGTTAAAAATCCCAATTTTT
>JAFGWG010000108.1 GCA_016937255.1 Bacteroidales bacterium | reverse complement strand
GGCCCTCCGGCTTGCTTTGCGGGGTTTTCGGGTATTGGTCAGGTCGATGCTCCGGAAACCGGGAAAGTATTTGCTGAGGGCTCTATTAGCCTATTTTCACCATTTCAAAGAACCTCTTCTTCGGCTCACGGCTCGCGCTTCCGCTTTTGATAGCGACCAGCCCTCTGTTTTCGCTTCGGGCAGGCAAGATCTTGGCAGAAAAAAGGCGTGCAGCCCCAGCCGCAGGCAGGGGCAAACAAGTTTTTTCAGCAAAATCGTGGGGCCCCGACCGCAGGTTGGGGGTAATGGTTTTGTGGTGCCAACGGTCTTGCGGCCAGTGGCGCCGGAGCGAAAACATATACCTTTGCTAGCAAAAGCGGACGAGCAAGAGCTTATCCGCATGGTGCGAAATCCATCCGCACAGAGAAAAGAATTACTCTACAAGAAGACCCACAAAAACGAAACAACTTGTACGTATTATAACATAGTACAAGTTGTCTCACGATGAGACAATCCGAGGAACTTAATAACGGACTATTTAAGTGTATTTCAATGAAATACGCAGCAAACTTAAATTGAAGGGGTCTCGATGCAATTTCACGACCGAATTTAAGCATGCTGCGTAAGAAAAATTTACCAAAAATTTGTGGCGTTACGTTACACTAATAGTCGCCATAACCAAAGTGTTTTCGAGTCTTAAATGCGTCTTCATTTAGAACAATTTTCCCATCAATAAAGACATAATCCCGAATGAGGCTGAGACCGTTAACATGGTCTCTGAGGTTATATCCTAACTCCTCGAATGGTAATTCATAATTGAATTTCTCTCGCATATATCTTTGAAAGGTATGTAAATGGCGGAAGTAATAATTAATGTTATTATCATTAGCATACAGGAAATTGGTGGATTTTTCCTTATAGATATGAATGCGGAAGTTATCATAACAGGCGATCCACATTTTTTTGCTCATGTAATATCTTCCTTGGATACCGTCTAAGACCTTAAATGAGAATGGTATGGGTGTTATTATTTCACTTGGATTGGGACTTAGGAGATGTTCTCTCATTATCTCCATATCAATTCTGTACGCATGCATTCCGATATACGCATAATCGTTTATTTGAAAATCGAATATATTCTTCATGTTAAGCTATTTTTAAAAATTGATTCTTAAGAAAAATTGTCGAATGGTATTGTTTAAGATCTACAGGGACACTGATGTGATCCAGAATAATTGTGTTGTTCTTGGTAACTCCAATTTCCTCAAACCTCTTTAAATATCTGTAGTAGGTTGCTTTTGAGTAGAGCTTTTTATTTCTGATATCCTCAAATGAATTATTCTGAAGGAGTTCATAAAATTTCATCATTTCGTTCTTTGGCAGTTTCCGGAAGTGGGTGTTGTTATAACTATCAATCCGATCAGAGACAGTTGCCAACGATGGCTTTTCCGCTACCTGGAACTCTTTAATGAACTGGATGAAGAACTTAGCACATTCCTTTAATAGTGCCTTTGAGAACTTAGCCCTTGGCTCAAAGTGAGAATATCGCCCTGATTCACTGTTAAATCTTTCGGTATTTTCATCAATCTTTAACATGAATTGACGATTATGAGAAATAAGTTTATTCATACTCTTATGAACTCTTTCCTCATTAGGGTCACAGGTAAGATATGGATGAGCTTCTTTATATCTTTCCTTTTTATTCGTGCTGATAATTGAGCCGAGACGTTCAGCAATTTTGTCATTCTTGGCCTTAATTGATTCGACCTTCTTATAGATCACATACCTTGCCTGATGAACAGGACACTTTTTCCTGAACAGATTGTTATTATACAGGTATGAAAGCATAGATGAGCGAAAAGTCACCTCATATCTCAGAATTTTATCCGCAATTGCCTGAAGTTCATCGATTTTGAAATATTCATAACCTTTAACTTTGTTTATTTTCTTGTGCTCTCTTTTGTCCGTCTTAGCATATTCA
Source organism: Bacteroidales bacterium (assembly GCA_016937255.1). Classification (GTDB taxonomy): domain Bacteria; phylum Bacteroidota; class Bacteroidia; order Bacteroidales; family DTU049; genus BM518. The sequence goes on along the minus strand of JAFGWG010000108.1, from coordinate 3,227 downwards.
GAACCTTTATGGTAGATTTTAATGGAGTACCTTTTTGTCTTGTACATTAATGAAGTTGGATATTCCCGGAAACTCTCAACATTAGACCTTGAGTGCTTCCTCCTTATTTCCTTTTGGTATTCAAGATATTCCAATGCGTTGTCTTTGCAGTGAAAAACTTGATTGTATGCCAGATCGATCCTATTGACTTCAACGCATGAGTAATCAATCAGGCACTGATCCGAGAATTCTCTCAAGAAGAAGTTTTTAATGAATGAAATAATCAGATCAAATGATTCATTAAGGTTATACTTCAGAGATGAATGATTGTAGAATACAAAATCCCTGTCCCAAATATGCCTGGCGAAAACCAGAATGTTCGTTCCCCATTTGTATTTCGGAACGGAGAAATTAAATTCGAGATAGTCTTTATCCCGGTTTTCGTAAGCATGAAAGTAATAATGCCCGGAAGTATTCAATCGATCCTGGGACTTGTACCTAACAAGATGAGTTCCTGTTTTTGAATTCCTGAAATAGTCGATCATCAACTTTTCATCCACAAGCGGAGACTTAGTAAATTCATCAGCCTCATCCTTCGGGATAATAGCCGTATACTTAGAACTTCCATTGAAATTAATATTGACAAACCTTACGAGGTCACGATGTTTTTTAAGATCATGTATCCTCAAAATGATAGTGTCTACCATACCTCACACCTCCAGTTTTCTTTTTTTGTGTTGCATGGCATCAATAACTTCAGATTTCTTGAAGTAGACCTTACGATTCATCTTATAGAAGGGGAGAAGTCCCTTTTTCTTCCACTTGTGAACTGTAACCTTAGATACCTTGAAGATCTTTTGAATGTCCTCAATTGATAATAGATCCTCCGGAATTGGGTCCGGAACTTTTTCCTGCATTTTGATAGGTAATGCATCCTTGATGCAGTCCCTGATCATACCGAGCAGGTCATCGGTCGTCATTTGTACAAAAACTGTATTCGCCATTTTTTAAAGTTTTGATTTATGGCGCAAAAGACGACCAGGCAGACCTTGAATAGACTTACAAAGTGGGTTACAAAATTAAATGAGGGTAATTATCAATAAGTTAACTTATCCCTAATTAGATCAATTTCGGAGCAGATATTGAGTAAAGTTTCCTTAAGTATGGCCAAATTTTGCTTCTTGAGCAATAATTCATGCGGATTCAATTGATATTTACTTCCAATACACTCACGAATAGATTGCTCTGAAATGTTAGTTAAGGCAGAAAAAGCAGCGGCCTTATCATTTGCTTTTGGTATGCTGGAGAATAAGCCATATTTTGAACCCAGGATAATAAACAGGGAAAATTCCTTTTCAGATATCTGAATATCGTCGAATTTGCTTTTTGATTTGGATTTTAGCGCCTGTAAATTTTCAGCCATCTCAGATTTAAGGGATGCAAGCCTTGATCGAATATATTTAACCCCAGCATGAATGGCTTTCTTTGTGCTCTGGTCAAGTTGTTTGTTTGTACTTTGGGATTCGATATCCTTCAGGAGGATCAATGAATTTTCGATCTCGACCATAACTTGATCTACGGCATTTAAGCTCTGGATGTCAGAGGTGAGTTTTGTGTAAATTTGTTGGGATTGCAAATCAACAAACGCGCCTCGTGCAATAGGAAACTTTTGATCGATAGTTTCACTGTTTAACAGATTTGTGAGGTTGTTATTGAATAATCTGAAGCATTCAATGATCTTTGATTTATCAAGCATTGTTCCCATACCTGTAATTATTTCCAAGCTTTAAATAATTCCTGTTTCTTGACTTTGTCGACAATTTTCACATAGGCACTAAAAGTACGGAAATTTTTATGGCCGGTTATTGACATTACAACCTCCTGCCGGATTCCCTTTTCAAGGGAAAGCGTAATGAATGTACGACGAGCAGTATGCGTTGTTAAGAGCTTGTATTTAGGGGTCTTTTCATCTATTCTTTCGGCGCCTCGATACTTTTGAATGTTTACATCTTCTTTGATCCCGGCTTTTTCTCCAAGATTTTTCAGGTGCTTGTTAAGTTTCTGATTTGACAGAACCGGCATATTGTAGTCGTATTTTTCAAGAATTGCCTTTGCCTGGGGAAGGAGTGGGATTGAAAGAATGTCCTTTGTCTTCTGAGTGCGAATTCTGATTTCATCATCAGAAATATTTGCCCGGCTGAGAGTGGCAACATCACTGAACCGTAATCCGGTAAAACATCCAAAACAGAACAGATCCCTGGCCCTGTCCGCAGCCGGATTGGATATTTGGAGCTTGTAAAGAGTTTTAAGTTCCTTGTCGGTAAGGTAGATGGTTTCTGACGGCTCCTGGAGCATCTTGAATTTTTTGTAGTCAAGGTTGCTGTTGTATCCATTATCAGTGGCCCAATTCAGAAATGTCTTTAAGACCTTAATGTTTCTTCCGACCGTATTGTTTGAAAGTCCTACATCCTTAATCAGGTAGGTAATGAATTTGTTATAGAATGCCATATTAATGGCTTCGAACTGAAAATCGAATTTCTTAGCCTTTGAGAATTCCTTGAAATAATGAAGAGAGTTTTTATAGTTCTTAATTGTACCGGCCGTTCTGGTGGCGGCAGAACTGGCAATGAATTGATCGAAGAGAGGGAAGAATGAGGATTCTTTTACTTCCTCCGGTTCCTCCTGAAGAGATGCTTTGATCATCTCCACAGAGAGGAATTTCCCTTCTGCTTTGCTATCCCTTACAAGGTTTGTTATCTTCTTATCCAGCTTTTGAAGGTATAAGGACAAGGTGCCATCATCATTGTATGACGGCTTGATCGGATTCTTTTTGGAATAACTCCAGTACTTTGGTTCTATCTTTTCGCCAGTGTAAATCCTGAACCTTTCTTTTTCATGGACACATTGAAGCATGATTTGAGCACGACCTTTCTTGTCCAGTTTCTTTTTGGTTATGAAAAATGATACTGATGCCATATTGTTTTGATTGTCGGATCAAATATAGGCAATAATGAAATTTGGTGACACATTTGGTGACAAAAAAAGGAAAATAGTGAAATATCAAGGTTAACTTAAGTTTTCAGTTAAAGTGAGTATAAGCCCAATAATAGAAGGTTATAGAGAATATTGCAGTAAACTTAAGGGCTTTAAAAGTATCAGTCGTTCGAATCCGCCACCGACCTCAACAAAATCCCCCCTGAGCGTAGCGAAGGAGGGATTTTTTGTTTTCAGACCGACGCCCGCTTGCG
>JAFGWG010000107.1 GCA_016937255.1 Bacteroidales bacterium | reverse complement strand
GTTATTGATTATCAATAACATGACAAAATAAATATGCTGCTTTTTATCTCATTTTTAATGATTTAATGAACTTGCGAAAGTTGAATATTTTATGTAATATTGCACCCGCTTTTATAGTTTGAGGGGAATTATGGGGTATAATCTTTCACATCATATTTTATAAAAGCAAGCAGAATTAAAATCAGATTAAACCAATACAATCATGAAAAGAAAAGTATTAGTGCTTATTGTCATGCTTACGAGTATCACTCTAAGTTTGAATGCACAAAATGTTGGAATCAGTTCCAATGTTTTCACCCCCAATTATCTATTGCACATTCACCAAAATGCTGCAAGTGGCACCATGTTTCAAATCACGAATACTACAACTGGAAGTGGCGTAAATGATGGATTTCAGCTTTATTACAGCGGAAATGACTTCAGAGAATATAATCGTGAAAACGGAAACATTTCTTTTTACACCAATACAAATGAGAAGCTGAGAATTACAAACGATTCGGGAATTCAACTAATGAACCCTGTGGATTATGTTTACACAAACTTTTCGTCAACAAAGGGATATCCCGGTTATGGTTTTAGAAGCTGGAATGGTCAAATGCAATATAAACATAAAGGTGGTCATTGGGCAGATTTCCCAACCATGCCCAGCATTCCCGGCAATGTAGAATGGTGGATTCGCCCAACAGGTGCTGATTATATTCGCCCGATGTATAACCCATATATTCGTGTATATGACACTTTGCAGACGTATGGTTTATATTTCGATGGCGCCAAAAACCAATATGGTGGATGGTTTAGGACTACAGGCGCCTATAGCCCAACTGCAGCTGTTGTTGGATTCTCCGATGTAACCGGTAATCAAACCTATAGTTTTCTTGGATATAATGGATCATATACATTTGCCGGTCAAACCATTGATGGCTCTGGTGTATATACTTATGTTGATGACCCTGATCGTACAGCAGGATTTTTCCGTACTACTTTAAATGCTTCTGTTGCAGCAAATATTAATTACTCTAATGTTTGGATTGCCAATTATAATTATGTAGAGAGCAATAACGTTACCTATAATCCGAACGCATCGTACAGTCAACTAGATGTAAATGCTGATGTAGCTGGCTTACAATGTGCGATAATGACATATTCAGGTTATAACGGATCATCAAACCCAGGATGGTCAATTGGAGGTCGCTTACAGGCTATTGGTAATACTCAAGATGCAATTGGTGTATTTGCTTCAGCAAGCGGACAGGGATGGGGTGCTGCACCATTGTCAGGCTTTAGCAGCACCGTAGGATATAGTGCCGGTGGATATTTTGAAGCCAACGGATGGTGGTCATTCGTTGCATTAGACGCAGCAACAAATAGAAAAATAGTTGGAACCGGAAGCGTTAGTGAAATTATTTCAACAGAAAACCATGGCCGCATAACACTAACTTGCCCCGAGTCACCTGAATACTGGTATATTGATTATGGTTCAGTAGAAATGGTTAATGGAAAAGCACATGTAGATATTGATCCAATTCTAGCTGATGTTTGCTTTATTGATGAAAACAATCCCCTTAAAGTAATTTGTCAACCCAATATGATATATTGCAATGGTGTTGCTGTTATCAACAAAACAGAATCAGGTTTTGATATAGTTGAAATGAATGGTGGAACCCATAGTGGCGAAATCGATTATCAAATTGTGGCCAAACCAAAAACAAATTATGGTGAAGGACGTTTTCCTCAAGCACCCGGCCCAGCATGGATGAAAAGCGACCAAGAACCGGAAGCTGCAAAAGCTGAAAACCAACTAACGGGAAAAGAAATATATCGATGGGCAAAAGACTGGGATGTTTACAATTACAATCCAGAAGATTATGTTCAGATTGGCGATGTAATTCCAGCTGGACCACACGCCGGAAAAGTTAAACTCGGCAATGGAAAATATGGAGATCAAGTTCCTGCTAACAGGAACAATATCAAACAATAAGAAAAATATTTTACTTCATGAAAAGCAGGCTTCGGTCTGCTTTTTTTATACATAAACACGTAATTATCATTAAAATAATGCACATTTTAATAGATAAGCAATACCAGCAATTTAATTCTAATAGTAGTTTTTCAATAATTTATCGAAAAAAATTTGATCAAATCATTAATAATACGTATTTTTACCTGATTTTTGATTCAACTTTTAAGTAGAATTACTATCTAAACTAAAAAATTGTGTTATGAAGTGGGGTTTATTTTCAATTTTGATGGTATTGGGTATTCTATATACGCCAATACAGACGCGGGCTCAGAGTGTAGGTGTTTCAAATGCAGCTATTACACCTGATGCATCGTCTATGTTTGAAGTACGTGCAACAAATAAGGGTATGCTAATCCCTAGAGTTGCGCTAACTGCAACCAATGCAGCCGGACCAATTGCGAGCCCGGCTACCAGTTTACTTGTTTACAATACCGCAACTGCAGGTAGTGGAACAGCAACTGGTGTTTATCCCGGTTATTATTATAATGCTGGAACTCCTGCTGCGCCAAACTGGAAACGTTTGGCTGAAGGTACAGGAAGTGGCGATGCGTGGTTAACTACCGGAAATTTCGGAACTACACCAGCCAATAACTGGCTTGGAACCAATGATGCTCAGGATTTTGTAATTCGTAGCAATAATACTGAACGTATGCGTGTTGTTTCAGGTGGCAATGTAATTGTTAACACAACAGCACCAATTGATGTAACCGACGCACTAGAGGTGGTGGTATCTCCAACTTTTACTACGGGTCTCGGAGCCTATGGCAATGGTGGATATCCAATCTATGCTGAGCAATTAAGTGGTGCCGATGATGCTATTACTGCAATAAACTCTGCAGCAACAGGTGCTGGTAATGGATGTGGCCTATTTGGAGCATCAAATCAAACAGGAGGAGCTGGTATTTTTGGATATGGCAGCACTTATACCAGAGGCGTATTGGGACTCACAATAAATGCAACTTATGCCGGTGTACAGGGACAGAATGGTCATGGTGATGGTGATGGTGTCTATGGAATAAATAATGCAGCTACCGGTGCCGGTGGTGGTGCCGGTGTATATGGCTATAGTTCTCAAACCGGTGCTGCAGGAGTGATTGGGTCTGGAAATACAACTACTCGTGGCGTATTGGGAATTAACACAAATGCCACATATGCTGCTGTTCAGGGCCAAAATGGAAGTGTTGATGGAATCGGTGTATTAGGCTTAAACACTGGTGCAGCCGGAGTTAACACAGGTGTTGGAGTTTGGGGTGAAACCAGCCAGGGAGGTTTTCCTGCAGCCGGAGTTGTTGGGCTCAACGCCCATGCCAATGGCCCGGCAATGATTGCATATAATGCTGCAGTAAGTGGTCCGGGCTCAGCAGACGGCATTTATGCCTATACTGAACAAAGTTCAGGTATGGCAGTTAGTGCTTGGAGTGGAAATGCAACAGGTACAGCTGTTTTAGGTGGTGGTAATAACAATACTGCTTATTATATGCCAGAAGGAAGCGGTGGTGCTTTTACAGGTCAATATTACGGAGCTTATGGTATGGCTTACGACTCATTAACTTCCAGAACATCATACACTGAAAATGCCTGTGGTGTATTTGGAAAAGCTGTGTATAATAGAACTGCATGGACAAATTTTTATCATTTTGGAGTTTATGGTCAGTATTTTGATAACAACGGTGCTAGAAATGGCAGGCGCTCTGGAGGTGTTCTTGGCTACGGAGCAAATGGTGGCACAGGCGCATGGGGAAGCCTTGGTTATTTAGCAAGTACCGATATACTTTATGGTGGATATTTCACAAGCCCTGCGCTCTACACAACAGGAGCCGGAAAAGAAATGAATCAGCCATCTAGCGAAATTGGAATTGGTGTTATTGGCGGATTCATGGGTGCACATATTACAGGTGAAGAATATGGCCTTGTGGTTGAAGGTTCCAGATTTGGAATACTGATTGAAGGTCAAAGTTATTCCACTGATGTATATGCAATGCTTACTCCCGATGGTGAAGGTTCTCAAAATGTCAGCTATGCAACTATGGCAACAAAACCTATGATTTATGCAAGTGGACAAGGCACAATGAATAGCGAATCCGTTTTCGTTGAATTTGATCAGAATTATGCATCTATGGTTTCAAGTAACGATCCTATCATTGTTACAATTACTCCAACTTCTCCAAACAATGGTCTTTATATTGAATATACCAACGCTCAAGGATTTTCAGTAAAGGCTAATTCAAACAATAATTCTTCGTCTGAAACTGCTACTGTTGTTACTTTTAACTGGATTGCCATGGCAACGGTTACGGGTAAAGAGAACATGACTACTCCAGCAGAATTAACAACTGATGATTTCCATCAAAATATGGAAAACTTCATAAAAGCAGAAAACAATTTTGATCAAATCAGACCTTATTTATGGTGGGATGGTCAGCAAGTCAGATATGATGAGCCTACAATTACAAGAAGCAATATCATACCTGAGGTTAAGCAAAACTCTGTCAATATGAAAACATTCAACCCAAGTTTAATCCAGGATGGAAGTCAAATTGATCCGAGTCTCTCTAGCCCAGCGGTTGAAGAGCCATCAATTCCAGCAAAAAACAATAATTTAAGCAATTAACATATTATGAAGAAAGTTTTAATAATAGCATTTTGTCTTTTGGTAAGCGGAATAATTTTCGCCCAAAATAACGCACTCATCTTAAATGATGCAGTGGTTGTCAATATCACCAATGGTGCTGTAATTAGCGTGGCACAGACCAATCAGGCTGGTATTGCACGTACCGGAACCGGTACAGGTTATATTCAAAGTGAAGGTCAATTAAACCGTGTGGCATGGCATATCAACAATGGAACAGGATCTTACGTTATTCCATTTGGGGTATCAGGTGGCTCGCAAATTCCGTTCACTTATAATGTTACTGCTGCAGGTTCTGCTTCAGGTACATTAATTGCGTCTACGGTTCCCTCGGCAAATGACAATACGCCATTTCCAACTGTAGCTCCTGCGGTAACCAATACCGATGCTTGTTATCCTGCCGGTGCATGTCAAAACAGAAGTCTTTATACTATTGATAGGTATCTTATTCTGAGAAAGCTGAACTGGGCAACCGAACCAAACAGCAATATTTCCATGAGCTACCAAACTGTAGAGTTTGGTGGGGCAAATACCATTACCGAAACTAACCTAGGCGCACAATATTGGGAGACAAACCAATGGCTACCAGGCTGGTTTACAGGTCCTCTACCCATAGGAACTGCCGATGCTGCCAATAACAGAGTTACCGGTATCGATGCCTCTACTGTTGGCGGAGGATCTGGTAACATTTACACATGGACCCTTGTCGATAAATCCAATCCACTTCCTGTTGAGTTGGCTGACCTGAAAGCATCTTGTACAGACAATCAATTCCCAATTATTGAGTGGGTTACTCTGACAGAAACCAATAATGATTATTTCACACTGCAACGTTCTCAAGATGCTGCAAACTGGATTGAGATCACTACTATCAGTGGTGCAGGAAACTCAAACAATCCACTGTATTATAGCTATGTTGATGAAACTGCCCCAGAAGGAAATAATTATTACAGACTTATTCAAACCGACTTCGACGGAACCAGTGTTGAAGCAGGTATGGTAGATGTACGCTGCGAGCAATCAGAAATTGCTCAGGGCACATATAACATGAATATCTATAGTGATTACGAACACCAAATTCATGTTACTTTCTATGCTGAGAATAATGAAGAAATGATAATGCAATTATTCGATATGCGTGGTCGCTTGGTTTGGAATTCAAAAATGACCAGTACCGAAGGTATGAATCATGTCAAACTCGATATTATTCCAGTTCAGGATGCAACATATTTATTCAATCTAACTGGTAAAAACAAGACAGAAACAAAACGTTTCTTCCTTCAATAGAAACCGCATTAATTCTATAAAGCACGGTGATTATCATCGTGCTTTTTTTATGCAAAATATTTTTTGGCACGGCCTTTGTTTTATTATAAGCGAACCAAAAAATTAGAAGCCATGAATACATTAAAAGAAAGTTTACTTTGGGGATTATACTTCGTTTTTATCAGTGGCCTCATTCTCATAACAATGCTATTCGCTTAAAGGCCATTACACCGTTCGGGTCCAGCACCCGGGCGGTTTCCCTATATATAATATCCCTGCGGCTCCTGAAAAGGAGCTTTTTTTTTTTGCATAAATCCATAAACTGATTGTATGTGACCTTAAACTGATGATGCATTGGAAAAAGTATATTATTGAAGTATCTTAGACATAGAAATTAAAAAACAACAATAATGTCTAACCTTAAAAAATATTCAGCCATGAACTCAGTAAAAGAAACTTTTCTGTGGGTCATTTACATGACCATCATGGCAGCCGCAATCTATGGCGCCATGACCTTTGCTTAACCCTCTCCTGGTTCTATCCTAAAAAAAAGCCCTCACACTTGAGGGCTTTATCTTTTATATCGATTATGCTTATTGCAAAGGAGTAATTACTTCCAAAACTTCTGGTAAATCCATACCCAGACTTTTTATGCGCTCAAGTTTTGGAACACCACCGGGAGTCCAACCTCTACGCTCATAAACAGCATCGAGAAGTTTTTCATATTGGCCTTCTCTATATTCTCTGGTTTTAGCCATTTTCTCCTCAATGGTCATGTTCTCAGGATCAAGTCCAAGGATTTCTTTAAGCTGCTTGTCGTAACGTTCCATGCGACTTTCGTACTCTTCTCTTGTTACAGGACCTGCTGCACGATAAGGCTGTGCATCGTGTGCACGAAGTCCTTTACCCATGCGAATATTGAAAATACGCTGAAATTGATATACGCGCTCGCTCTGAATAATCATTTCCTCTTTTGAAAAATCTTTTCCAGTAACAGCTTTGTATATTGCTACGTAATTGTCAACATGCTCAGGAACTTTTGCAGGCTCATCTTGTAAATGATTATCTGCAGGTTCTACATCATTCCAAGGAAGCTTACACAGACCCTGAAGTCCGAACCATGTACGGAACATAGGAAAATAATATAATGCTTCAGCTTTTTTCTCAAATGTAGGAATTTGGTTATTTACCATATCCATAAAGATTAGCCATGCTTCGTCATGCTGAGGACCTTTATTGGTCATAGCATATCCACCTTGCTGAGCAAGAGATTCTTTTGAAATATACTGACTGTATTCCAAACCTTTATTTTCCATACCGATATCCTGAAGGAACTGAGCATCGCCCCAGCCTTTTTCGGCAAAGATTCCTTTCATTTTTCTAACACCAAGGCCTGCAATTAAACCGAAACCTTCACCTCTTGCAACCTGATGCAATAATTCCATTGCATCGTCTTTGCTTCCAAAACTCAGATCCAATCCACCAGTTCTGTCTTTATTAAGAATACCAGCATCGTAACATTCCATGATGAAGCCCATGATTGTTCCCCAGCTGATGGTACAAATGCCATACGTATCACAGTAGAAATTGGCTTCAATAGTCCACTCAGGATCAAAAATTGCCATAATTGAACCAAGAGAAGACGTTGTTTCATACTCAGGCCCATCAACAATAACTTTCTGTCCTTTATAAGGTCCTGTTTTCAACTCAAAATCATCTACACCTTTGGCACAGCTCATATTACAACCAATCCAGCATCCATCGGGAACACCTTGGGTAAAATAGCTCTGCCATACATCACCGTGAATTTTACCAGCATCATCATGCATACCGAATTTGAAATTCATCACTGGAAGAAGATCATAATCGTTCATAATATTGGTAAGGTGGGCAGTACCTTTTTTGCGCATTTCGCATTGTGAATCATCAAGCTCGCGCATTTCTTTGTTGAACTTACGACCACGTTCCATAATAATCTCCAGATCAACAACATTGTTCATGTTTCCGGTAACACCGGCAACTTTTGCAACAATGGCCTTGATTTTCTTATCGCGAAGTACCGTTCCGATTCCACCACGACCGGCCTGCTTCAAACGAATTTTTTTACGCTTATTATCGTAGAAAGTGAAGTTCAGCATACCAATAAGAGAATGGTCGGCTGCATCTCCGGCAGAAACGATTCCTATATTCTTTTTCTCTTTGTCTTCATTGGCAAAAAGATCAGTAAGCTCTTCAGCCATCATATGTGAATCACCTTCAAAACCGGGATCTTCGAAAATTTCAACATGACCTGTAATAGCATCGAGGTAAATTACCACATCTTTATCGGCTTTGCCTTGAATTTCAATAGCATCGTAACCTGCAAGTTTCAGGAATGGCCCAAAAAATCCACCTACATTTGAATCGACAGGAATATCGGTTTGAGGGGAAAGACTTACCACAAGAGATTTTCCTGAACCTGAATACTGGGTAACGCCACAAATGGGTCCACCACTGATGATAATTTCGTTTTCAGGATCATTCCATTTGGTATTTGGATTTACGGCATCCCATAAAAGTTTGAGACCATATCCTTTTCCACCGATGAATTTTTCTTTCATCTCGGCAGGGACGTCTTTCGTTTTAATTTCTTTTGTACCTACGTTTACGTACAAAACCTTGTCAGCATAACCTTTGTTAATCGGAGTAATTTTGTAATCCAATTGACCGAGGACCTTGCGGTTTTGTTTCAAATCTTCAATATTAACAGCCATATTTAGAGTGTTTGATTATTATCTGTGACAAAAATATAAAAATTCGTTTGACAGGAGCACAAATGCAGTGATTTTGGGATATGCAATCTTTTTCATGTCTATTTAAGACTGTTTTTGGCACAAAATTGAAACTCGCTTTAATATTGAACCAAAGCGGACAGAACAAATATTTGTGACGGTTCCACGTCCGCGCACGAGCATATATTTTACGGACGATGGAATGTCACAAGGTATCATTATTCACCATCTTTTGAACCAACTAGAAAAGCAAACTATATCTCATTGGGATTTTGTAGATTTGCTAACATGAACATCGACTTAGAAAAACTCTACGAAGAAATATACAAGGATAAGGACAAAAAGAGTTCGGCTTTGTTTATTAAGAAAGTGGAACAGAATCTGGCACTCATTGAAAAAGAATACGTTAATGAGGATGATATTAAGAAATCGACGCAGATACTTGTCGATTATGCCATATTGCTTTATGAACGGAGCTCATTTAAGGATGCTTTGAATTTCATTGGGAAGAGTATTTCAAGAATGGAAAAAGTCGGAACGGGTAAAAATCTCTTTGAAGATAAAAATTATGAAGAGATGATTTTTCATCGGGCACTGGCTTATCATCACTTGAAGAAGCGAAGAAAAGCAAAGGCTGATTTCAAAACCCTTATCAAACAATTTCCTGATAATGAAGTATATCGTAAATGGATAAAGTTTTATAAAGGCAAGATATTCAGAAGATTAGAGCTCATATTTACCATTTTACTGGTTCTTTCCATTACTTCTTCAATAATTCTGAAACCTGAAGACGGAATAATTGATGCTATTGCATTGTACACTATGTTTATTAGTTTGATTGGAGGGATTGTGTGTTTGGTTATTCATAAAGTGATTATTCGGTAAATATCTATCCCCTATTGTCTTATGATTTTGTATATTTGAAGATATTCAATTAAAATGGGTAAAAAAGACAATATTCTTAAAGATTCATTTATTACTCAAACACATGGATATGTGGATGTTTCAAACAATAGAGATATTTGGAGAGAATTTGCAAACGAGGTTGAAGGTAAATTCAAAATCATTCACACCATAGACCGAGTTATTGAAAAACTCAAAATTGTGTTTACAGACAATAATATAAGCTATGAGTTTATTGAGTCTGGAACCAAACCACTTAAATGTATTTTTACTTTACCGACAACCCAAAAAATTCATTTCTTGTTATCCCCTAACGGAGCTATTGATAAGTTTTTTGCAAATCTTACTGGCAATTTAATTTGCACATCTAACAATAACTTCGACAAAAAATATATTCTAAAAGGCAAGCCTACAAACATTATTAATGAAATATTTTCTAAGTCTGAGCTTAATACAAGCATATTAGACAAAAGTATTTATTCAATTATTGGAGAGTATAAGAAAAAGACAAAATCTCTCACAATTACTATTCTTATTGGAAGAGGCACAAAATCTGTTGAACGACTAAGGGAATTACAATCGTTATGCATATTGCTTGCAGAAGAAATAGTCTCTTCAATTGAAAAAATATAATAATTAATACCTTTACAATCTGAAAACCCAATATGCGCATCCAAGAACTATATGAAAAGCTGAAAGACAAGAAAGTCGGTATTGCCGGCTGCGGCGGACTGGGCTCAAATGTGGCTCAGATGCTAGTACGTAGTGGAATACGCAAATTGGTACTGGTTGATTTTGATCGGGTGCAAGAATCGAATTTGAATCGGCAATTTTTCTATAAAGATCAGATTGGGCAGGAAAAAGTTATGGCCTTGCGCGATAATTTGCTCAAAATTCAGCCAAAGCTGGAGATTGAATCTCATGTTTCTCGTCTGAACACTGGATTAATTCAACGTCTTTTTATCGATTGCGACATTCTAATCGAAGCTTTTGATATAGCCGAAAGCAAAGCCATGCTTTTTGAGACTATGAGTGAAAATTTGCCAAATATTCCAGTGATTGGAGTTTCAGGTTTAGCTGGAATGGATAATGCAGAGAAGATGCAAATAATTCGTGATGGAAATCTAATATTGATTGGCGATTTTTCAGATGATGTATCGGATGAATTACCCCCGCTGGCTCCAAAAGTTACTATTGCTGCGGCTTTACAGGCGAATGAGGCTCTCAAAATTCTATTACGGTAAAAAGCTGCCCATTTACAATCCGTACGTAAATTTCACAGAGTATTCGACGATTCCAAGCCCACAACCTAATTATCATTTTTTGTACATGTGGACGTTGGAATGCCGAATTTTAGACGATTCCAAGC
>JAFGWG010000106.1 GCA_016937255.1 Bacteroidales bacterium | reverse complement strand
TATTGATTATCAATAACATGACAAAATAAATATGCTGCTTTTTATCTCATTTTTAATGATTTAATGAACTTGCGAAAGTTGAATAATATTAAATTAATGAGCTGTAAAGGTATCGCATTTCAATAATCATTTGATTAATAACTTACTAATACATACAATAAATGAGCAATTGACATAAAATTGGGGACAAAATGCTAAGTTGAGATACCAACGGCTAAGCAATGATAATTGCACCAAAATATAATACGAAAGAGATTACGGCAATAAAAATATTTACATAATTTACGGGAGGTCTTATCATTAAAAGAAAGCGATATGGTATTAAACCAAGAAATATAGATAATAAGATGACCCTTAAGGCTGATGCATCTTCTCCAATAATGCAAAAGAAATAGACTTCATTCCAGAGTAAAAAGAGAAAAGCAAAAAGCATTGGAAAAAAGAATTTCATTAAAAAAGCATCTATTCCTTTAGAAATAATTCTAATCTTAGTAACCAAAATGGATAATATCATCGCAAATAAGCCAAAAATAACCATGCCTGCAACAGGCACCAGCACAATACCTAAAAAAGCCAAAACCCCAAGAATGCCTGATGAGTCGCCCCAAATATTGAAGAAAAAAACCATTGCATAAAAAAGAAAAAGTACTGGAAGCCCCAATAAAACCGGATAATCTCTACTCATATCCGTAAATGCATTCTCAAAAACTGTTTCAAGCCAATAAGACTTTGTTTTCTTCTCTTCTTTTTCCTTAATACTTTCCTCAGTTTTTGCTTTGCGTGTCTTTATTTGTTGTCCTATATCAGAATTCTCATTCCAAATACCTCTACCCGTAGCAAACCCCATAATACAAGCAAAAAAGCCCACAGCATATGCAAATATTCCAACAGCATCAAGGGCAATAGGAATAATTATATAAGCAATAGCAACCATGGAATATGCAGTTGCAAAGTAATAATACTTTCTCCACTTGGCTACATCAAGTTGCTTTTTCAAAAAATACATTCCCTCTTTTCCCAGTACAAATGCAAATACAAATTCTACCAATACAATTAAATTCTGGTAAAAAAAAGTCCTGTCACCTGCCTGTGGAATTATTCCTGATGGAAAAACTACAAAATATGTAAGAGCAGTCACAAGAAGCATTGCAACATCAAATCCTAATTCATTAAGATTTATCCTTCTCATTACTAAACGAGTTTAATATTTCTATTAGCTTATGAGCAATTTTTCTTTCATTATATTCTGCTCGAATCAGTTCTGAAGCATTCTGTGCCAAATGCAATCGCTGTTCCCAATTTTCCTTCAAATCAGTAATGGCCGACGCCAATGATTGAGGATGATTATCTATCAAAAAAATATTTTCGTTCTGTGAAAAGACTTCTTGAATGCCAACTGTTCGTTTTGAAATAATACATTTTTGCATTGCTGCATAATGAAAAACCTTATTGGGCACCACATAATCTGCTTTAATTGATGAGCCAAATATTCCTAGACAAATATCAAAATCAGCAATTTTAGCGGCCAAATCTTTGTATGGTAGCCAGCCGGTATATTCGATATTTACATTTTCCAATTTTTTCTGCAATGCGTCTATTTTTTTCTTTTCATATCCTGAGCCAATTATTTCAAATTGTATTTCTAGATTTTCATTCAATAAAGACGCAGCCTTTACAATCACATCAACGCCCTGCAAAGGAACAAATGAACCATAAAAGCCAACTTTGAAGACTCCGGTCCCAGGTTGTTTCATACTTTCTTTAGAAAAATCCTTTTCAATAAAACCAATGGGCAGAACCGCAGTATTTTTCTCTTTAAGCCTCCACTTTCGAATATAATACTGACGCATGGCTTCCGTGTCTGCCAGCACGTAGTCGGCCGATCGAAGTGCGCGCCAATCGAGAAAATATTTCATCGGAGCTTTATACCATTGCTTAAAATCAATAACCCTGGTTAAATATTTTGATATTAAAGGATCGAAAACCACAGGTGCTGAGCTATATTTTTTCACCCAACGCACATCTCTATGCCGAAAAGCAGGCACAATCACAAAATCAAAATCCGCTGTTTTCTTTCGAAACAAATCTCCTGATTTCGCATTTCGAGCATCAATATAAAAAAGCTCGAATTCAATATCACCAAAATGCTTCAACCCCTCGAGCAACACCAGTGTTCGATGGTATTCAAATTTATCCTTGCCTGCAAAAAGTATTTTCAATTCTGCCTCCCTTTCAAAATCCAGTATAAGTCAGGATTTCCCTTACGAAAACCCAAAGTCATTTTTTGAACACGAAAATTACCACCCTTATTCCAAATATACACTTTCATAAAAGTGTGATCGATATTCTCATAAACATCGGGCATAAATAAAGCAGCACTGACGGGCGACCATTTTCTTAAAGGACAAGTATTTAGAGATATTTCGAATGTCCTAGAATACACAATACTGGCATCTCTTTCAATGCTTAACACCAAATCTGCTCTTACATTAGAATCTGGCAGCCACACGAATGCACAGGCTTCGGGATAATCCATTCCACTCTGCAAAATTGAGTCGAATGGCAAAACTAAAGAAGGTCCAAATTCAGCGGTGGAATCCACAAGAAAATATGAATCGCTTCTTGCAGAGTCATATTGAACAAACGCTCGATCAAAAACCCAAGCGTCATATTCTTCTTTCTCAAAATTAAGCTCCGATTTATAATAATGGTTTTCCGAATAACCATTTTTTGAAAAAGCAAAATAACTTCCCTGATCGTAAAATTCAGATTCTAGCATATTTGGATAAATAGCTGAAACCTGCATAAACAAAACAGGATCTATCGAAATAAGGAGTGCATATTCATATTTGTCTTTCTGTAATTCTTCAGTCAAAGCACGAATATCATTAAGGGAATCGTAATTGATAAAATACTGATTATTATATAAATTGTATTTACCCTTATAATATTCAGCAATTTCCTCCCTCATGGTATAAACAACCAAAGTAGAATCGTCGGAATGATCTTCTGCAAATTCCTCAACCTGTGCAAAACCCTGTTGAAAAGGCGAATTATAAAACATTTTATAATGTTGACGTTGAAATATCAATGTCAGAATAAGTCCTGAAGAGAATACAAGAACAAGGATATTGGTTAATTTTCTGTTTTCCAAACTAAAGAATGCAAAGAGGAATAATAGCAGAAAAGGAAAAGAGAAAATCAGCACAGAGAATTGTAAAACCGAAACGACTGTTATGCTATATACGTATCCAATTAATGATGGGAGAACTGCCCAAATCAGTACTAGAGTAAAAAATTTATTCCACTTGTGTTTTCTAAAAACCGCTCCTCTGATATAACCAACATGCAAAATCAGTAAAGATCCAATGTATAAAGGCCATGAAAAGTGAAAAAGATAACGCATATACTCTTTAAAAAATGCAAGAGTCGGCATATTAATCGACGGGTCTCCCCCACCCAATGACAATTGGAATAAAAATATTTCCAAACATGGCAGATATAAGATTATGATTAACAGAGCTGCCAATAAATACCTAAGTAAAAATTTACCTCGAACAAAAAACAAACCGCTTATGCCAACTATAAGAACCATTAATAACGAAAAATGGTGATTATATGCACATAAACCTGCCCCGAAAACAAATCCAGCAAAATTCCACCAATATTTTTTTTCTGATTGAAACAGCATTCGCGACCAGAAAAAAACCATGAATAATGTAAAAAACAAGCCACTGCCGAAAGAGCTGGCAATTTGACTATACATTATTGGAAACTGCATAAATGCCATAGCCGATGCAGCCAAAAATGCAGTGCTACGTCCAAACCAATCCCAAGCAACACGAAAAATAAAATATACCGAAGCAATACCCATCAAGATAAAAGGCACCTTAACCCATGCTTCTGAAAATCCAACTATTTTGGTCCAGTAATATAAAAAGAAATGAACGCCTACTGAATGACCATCAGTTATACCCCCATATGCAATAAGATTATGAAAATTATCAAAGCGTATTAGAAAAAGGGCTGAAAACTCATCATATGTAAATGGAATATTGGGTAAATTCCACAGCCTGAGAACAGTAGCGATCAATAGTATTGAATAGAGAATATATTTATCTGCCTTGCTTAATTTCATAATTTAAATTTCGGTCTAAAATTACAGAATTTATTCATCAATAATAATTGTATAGATAAATACTAATTTAATTAAACAAGAATCATTCTAAAATATATAGAACCATTCAATGAATCTTACATTATTATATATATAAGGCTATTTGATTAAGCAAGGTAATAATTCACTATCAACTTGATTATCAAATATTAAGAATGAGTAATTTAAGATTTACACATCCCTTCATTCTCTATGTAATTGACAATCAAAATCATAAGTATTTTTGTCCTAAATAATTGTTATTTCATTAAACAAACTTGCGTACGTCATTTTTGTTTAATACTTTTGTATCATAATTAAACAAAAAACAAGACACCATGAAAACAATTAACACTCTCTTTATCGTCATAGGACTGATGCTCAGCACCAGTTTCCTCTCAAATGCTCAAAATGCGCGTTTGCAAGTTATCCATAACTCACCAGATGCTGCTGCAGCTCAGGTAGATGTTTATTTGAACGGCGTTCTCACTTTAAATGATTTCGCTTTCAGAACAGCAACGCCATTTATTGACGCACCTGCTGGAGTAACCATTAATATTGGTATTGCTCCTTCTAACTCAATGTCTGTAATGGATACCATCGTAAATTTCCCTGTTGTACTTACAGCAGGCGAGACCTATGTAGCCATTGCAAGCGGAATAGTTAATACAGCAGCTTATTCAGCCATAGATCCTTTCAACCTAAATATTTATGCAGGAGCCAGAGAATCTGCTTCTATGATGGGAAACACAGATGTATTGGTATTCCACGGCTCGAGCGATGCACCTACAGTTGATGCAGTTGAAACTCATTTCCCAGCCGGAACTATTATCAACGACCTTGCATTAAACATGTTTAGTGGTTATGCTGCACTTGGCACAAACGACTACATTCTCGACATTACAGACGAGATGCAATCTACTACAGTTGTACGTTATCGCACCCCGCTTTCCAGCTTAAGCCTAGAAGATGCTGCCATTACCGTTGTAGCCAGCGGCTTTTTAAACCCTGCAGTTAATAACAATGGACCCGCATTCGGTCTTTATGTAGCTCTTCCAACCGGTGGACCTCTGGTTGCACTTCCAACCGTTGAGTATAGCCAAATTCAAATCATTCACAACTCTGCCGATCTTGCTGCAGAAATGGTTGATGTTTATCGCAATGATGAGCTTCTGATTGATAATTTTGAATTTAGAACTGCTACTCCTTTTGTTGATATTGCATCAGACATTAATCATGTGATTGGTATTGCTCCATCAAACTCCACTTCATCAGCAGATGCTATTGCAAGTTTTAACGTAAACACTATGGCCAATGAGTCATATATTGCTATTGCAAGTGGTATTGTTAGCCCAAGTGGATATTCACCAAATATTCCTTTCGATCTTTATATTTACAGTGGTGCACGCCAAACAGCCAGCATGATGGGAAATACAGACGTATTGGTATTCCACGGCAGCACAGATGCTCCTACAGTTGATGTAGTTGAATCATTGCGCGGTGCAGGAACTCTTGTTGATGATGCTAATCTTCATGAATACAACGGGTATCTGGAATTGATGACCGATGACTACATACTTGACATTACCACTTCCGACCAAAGCACAGTTGTAGCAAGATACCAAACCCCTTTAAGTTCATTAATGCTCGAAGATGCAGCGCTTGTAGTTATAGCTAGTGGATTCCTTAATCCAGCGAACAACAGCAATGGTGAAGCATTTGGACTCTACGTAGCACTTCCTAGTGGTGGAAACCTCATTCCACTGCCAGCAACAAGTACAGGTGTAGAAGAAGATGCGAGTAATGTACTCAACATTTATCCAAACCCAAGCAGCGATTATGTATATGTAGATCTTAGCTTTGAAGGATACAACACTATTGACCTATTGCTTTTTGACAATGCAGGTCGTATGGTTAAAGACTTTGGAACACACGAAGTATATGGTTCTTCAAACAAGATTCTTGATCTATCTGATGTTCCAACCGGATCATACTTTATGATGTTTCGTTACGAAGACAGTTATGACATGAAAACTATGAATATTTTTAAGTAATGCATAATCTAATAATTACTTCAAATTCAATAGAGACAAAGTTGGCGTTCTGCCAACTTTGTTTTATTTTTGCAGAAATAAATTAAACATGGACGGTCAATATAATATCAAAGACCTTGAAAGTATTAGCGGTATTCAGGCTCATACCATTAGAATATGGGAAAAGCGATATGGCATTTTAAAACCGGAGAGAAGTGAAAACAACTTTAGGCATTATGACGACGAAGACCTGCGTTACTTTCTAAAACTAGCCTTCTTAAATAAAAACGGAATCAAAATATCCAAGCTGGCAGCAATGTCTGATGACCAGGTAAATGACTTGGTTAATGATTTTCAAAAACCACTAAACAACCATCAGGCTCAGATCGATTCGCTCATTATTGCCATGATTTCTTTTGATGAAGAAGAAATTGAAAACATTATGCAACATCTAATTATGCATAAGGGCTTAGATGAAGCTATGATTAATATTGCATTCCCTTTCTTAAACAAAATTGGGATTTTATGGTCAACGGGTAACATTAGTCCAGTACAGGAACATTTTGTCGCCAATCTTATTCGTCAGAAAATAATGGCAGCAACCGATAGTATATCTAGCAATTGTCATTTACCTGAGTCCAAAACTTTCCTCTTATTTACCTTCCCCGGAGACTTGCACGACATTGGCTTATTGTTTACAAATTACTTAATCCGTTTAAACGGTTTCAAAACCATCTATCTCGGCGTTTCAGTTCCGGTAAATGAACTAAAATTAATCCGTCACAGCATAAATCCAAAATATATCTTTACTCAGAGTATCACACATAAATCAGATGATATTCTACTTGAAGGCATCTTGGAAATGAAAAAGATTTTTGATCAAACCACAATCTTACTCGGAGGCAATTTCAACACGGAATTTGAGAATCAATTGGATTCCTCTACATTAATTTTCGATGAATTTGAATCACTCAGGCATTATCTGAAGCAGCTTTCGCATTTATAGCCGGATTTGCATATTGCAAGATCATAAAATCTTTCAGCTTCTCATCGGCCTTATACCGTTGTATTTGTTGATTCAAATATGCATCAAACTTATCCATTATATCTTTTTCGCAAGAAAATGAATCGGGCTTATACATTGCAGCTGCAGCTTTTTGTGAATCAAAAATTTTCAAGCCACCATGAATGGCAGAATCGAGTACTGAACTTATTCCATTGATCAATTCCTGAGTATCATCAGTCTTTAACTTCAAAATATCTTCGGTAATTGGTTTTGAATAATGAAGATGCACACTTCCCTTAAGGCCCTTCATCCCAAGAGCCATACTTTGCAAATCTTCGGCCTGTGTTTTTGTAAACTCTTTGCCAGAAGCAATGGTTGCCAACTCAGCAGCCTTCAGCACATCGCATGGATCAAATTCATATGAAATGGAAACAGGAATAATATTAAGCTTTGCCAAACCCAGGGCAGGATTTTTCTCTCCACTACCCATATTAAGCATGCGTAAAATTCCACTATGAGTACGATCATCTCCATCTTTTGCACGGCCTTCACGCTGTGCAATCCATACATGATCATTACGATTTACAACCGTATCATGAATATATGAAGACATATTTTTCGAACTCAGCAATAGTTCTCG
>JAFGWG010000010.1 GCA_016937255.1 Bacteroidales bacterium | reverse complement strand
GAGTTAATTATTGATTTTTCTCATGCAGAAAATCTGTAATGTGCAAATGTTTATAGCTAATCTTTTCATTATACTGAAAATAGATGCGTTTTTTTGCCAAGTTTTCAGCATAAAACAAAATTGAGACGTTTTTTGAAAGACAAATTATTAATTTTTCCCCTTATCGAACCAAGATCCTCGCTTTGTCACAAGAAACAACCTCTTTGCTCGGAACGTAGATGCTTTTCCTGTGCGAGGGTAGGCTGCTCAGAGTAACAATTATTGATAAGTAAAAAGCCGAGGTCTCCACCCCGGCTTTAACCAACCAATCATTATAAGAAATGCACCTACATTCCCATTCCGGGATTATAAGTATCGTTATTGCCCTGTGAGGGCTTGTAATTGTTTATTTTGTACGACAATGCCAGCGAGAGTTGTGGGTAAGGTGGAATAAAATTCATACTGGTCGTATATGTCGGTTCGGTAATGTTGTATTCCCATTTGAATATATTGAATATGTCTTGGAAATTCAGAGTCAGGCTAAGTTTTTTCTTCATAAAATCCTGACGCAAGCTCATACTAATCATGCCTTGTTCTTTTCTAATTCCCTGCTGCTCTTTGGCTTTGGCATTATAAAAACCGCTAAGCTGAATATTGGTATTGGGCGTTGCCTTAATATTAAACATACCACGAACGGTCCAAGAAAAGGTGGAGTAATTCAGATCAGTATTGGCCAAATATCCTTCGCTATGCAATCCAAAAGCAGAGGCAGAAAGATTAGCAGAAAACATTTTACTGATATTCAGGTTTGAGCCCATCTCAAATCCATAAGAACGATTTATGGCAAGATTATCCCAGCCCACGGTAAGAATATCATCACTATTTACATACATGGTGCGAGCAATTTCATCATTGGTCTGACGATAAAATCCGGTCATGCTCAACATGTGTTTTTTTGCAATGAAGCGAATATGAGAGAGTTCGTAAGAATCTATAAGCTCTGGCAACAGACTAGCGTTTCCTTCTTGGTACATAAATGCGTCGCTGTACATCGGGGTTGGACCCATCATCCAGTCTTGAGGATAATTGATGCGGCGAGAATAACTGGCCTGCCACTGACTCATATTCTTCATTTTTTTACTAATATGAAGAGACGGGAACCAATACAGATAATCTTGGGTGATGTCATCATAATTGTCTGAATCGAGTATGAATTCACTGTAAAAATCTTCGGCACGAAGACCCAATTGTACATCAAATTTCTTAATGTTTCCACTCAGTGTAAAATAGCCAGCATGTTTAGTTTGGGTAAAGTCTTGGTCAGTGCTATATAATGAATCCATATTCCAGCTTCCGGCATCAAATTTCTGCGCATCAAAATACGCTTCGTAAGGGCGATACGTAAACTGATAGCCGGTTTCAAGCTTAAACTTCTTAAAGAGCACATCTGAATAGTCCACATTCAGTCGATATTCACTCAGAAGAGCATCTTCATTGTTTCGAGAGCCCTGTGTCATATTCAGCATCTCAAAATCAGTATTGGATTCATATTGATAGCTGGTATGACTTATGTCGCCATTCCAAATCATGGCAAAACCGGTAATTTCTAGCTTACTTGCTGTGGTGTCAAACTCGTGTGTATATGAAATGGATCCGTTGTAAAAAGTTCCAGGAACTGATGCCAAATAATCGGTAGTATAATAATTAATATCTCCACCTGGTGAGGTTTCGGTATAATCGGACAACATGCCCATTTGCCATTTGCTTTTTCCTACTTCACCATTAACACTGAATTTATTTTTTGCAGTGGCATTAAAATCAACACCTAGTCGGAAAGAAGAGTTTGAGTTTTCCATACTTCGGTTGGAATCCCAGTACAAATTTGAAATGGAATCGGCAGCATAAATAATATTGCGTTCATTTTCACTGTTCGGCTTGCGTTTCATCATGTTATGATTAAGCATTCCTTTAATAGACCACTTGTTTTTATTAATGGTAAAAGAGGCATCTGCACCATATCCGCCCTGATTATCTGCACGGGCGTTAACTAGAGCGGAAAAGCCATTATCTTTCTTTTTTTTCAGTAAAATATTAATGATGCCTGCAGTACCTTCTGCATCGTATTTTGCAGAGGGGTTTGTAATTATTTCCACCTGATCAACAATTGACGCAGGAATCTGACGCATAGCATCTTTGGGGTCGAGAACCGTTGGTTTTCCATCAATAAGTAAAACGTAGCCAGTGCTACCTCGCAGCATAACATTATCATCGTTATCTACTGTTACCGACGGACTGTTTTTCAGAATATCGATAACAGTTCCTGTTGCAGCATTTTGTAATGCGTCCGCGTTAATAACCTGTTTATCAACATGATATTCGATCGGGTTTTTCTCTGCAACAATTTCAACACCCTCTATTCCAAGGCTTGAGGGAGATATTTTTATGAATCCAAGATCTTTAAATTCGCTATTGGAACCCAATTTAATATTGTCAATAATCATTGATCCGTATCCCACGAAAGAAATTTTCATAAAATAATTTCCTTTTTTAAGGCTGCTGATTACAAATGTGCCAGTACTGTCTGTTATTGCACCACCTGCTAGAGTAGAATCAGGA
This sequence comes from Bacteroidales bacterium, assembly GCA_016937255.1. Lineage (GTDB taxonomy): Bacteria > Bacteroidota > Bacteroidia > Bacteroidales > DTU049 > BM518. The sequence goes on along the minus strand of JAFGWG010000010.1, from coordinate 34,492 downwards.
AGAGAGAATATGCTTACGTTGGCATATTCAACTGGTGCTCCACTAATGCTGTCGGTAACCACGCCTTTAATAAACGCACGTAGGGGACTTTCAGTAGCATTTGCCTGAAATCCGATTACCAAAACAATAATTAATATGAATACTTTTCTAATCATGCTTTTCAAATTCTGCAACAAAGATGAAAGGATATTGAAGTTTTTCCAAATTTGATATATTAATTGTTTAAGTTTCTCGACCAACACTGGTTTTCGTTAAAAACAGCGTTAAACCCCAAACTGGGTAAAGATATAGAGCGTTTCCTTGTTTTTGTAGAAATAATTTTTCTTTTCTTAGAAACTTTCCGATATTCGCAGTTACAACGCAGATCATATGAAGTTTTTAATTCAAGGTTATAAAAGCAAAAGTCAACAGATATTGTCGCATATCGTTTTCTGGCTGCTATATATCTCTGTGTATTCGCTTATAGTAAGTATTCCCGTTGAATTAACTTTTTGGGATTTACTTAAGAGAACCCTTTATTTTCTTCCTGTCGATATCATTATTACTTATATTCTTATTTATGCATTACTTCCTTTACTTTTCAAAAAGAAATATCTTTTTTTCAGTCTATTCTTCATTGTTCTAGCTGTAATTACTCCCATTACAAACCAAATAATTAACTATTATATTTATCTACCCATTTATCACCCTGAATATCTTGAGAAATATACTTTCTGGCAGTTCAACTATTTCTATTTCACAATTTCATCACTAAGTATTGCCCTTTTTGCTGCGGCCATTAAATTGTTGAAGCAATGGGTAAAGGAACAACAGCATCGAAATTTCTTACAAAATCAAAATCTTCAAAGTGAACTGGCGTTATTGAAAAACCAGATTAACCCGCATTTCATATTCAATACACTCAACAATATAGATTCTTTAATTGCCATTGAGCCCTCGAAAGCGTCCGAAAGCATTATGCGATTGAGCGATATCATGCGCTATGTTTTATATGAAGCAACTGCAGATTTTGTTCCATTGGAAAAGGAAATCAATTATCTGAAGAATTTCATTTCGCTTCATGCCCTTCGATTAAGCCCCGGATTTTTTGAGTTCAATTCAAAACCTGTTCGAAAAGATTTGCTCATTGCTCCCATGCTTTTTATTCCATTGGTTGAAAACGCCATTAAGCATGGAGATAAAAAAGTTAAGCATCCAGGCATAAAGATGTATCTTGAAGCTGATGATCACCGTCTTTGTTTTGAAGTCCGTAATTTTTTAAGCGATATCAGAATTAACAAAGACAATGCTGGTGGAATTGGAATGATTAATCTTCGCCGTCGTCTTGATTTGCTATATCCAGACAAGCATACATTGGAAACTATAATAGTTGATAATAAAGAATATAAAGTTCGCTTATGCATTCATTAAAGATTTCTTGTGTAGTTGTTGACGATGAGCCATTGGCCATTCAAAAACTGGAAGGATATATCGCAAAAGTTCCTTTTCTAGAGTTGAAACAATCTTTCGACAATGGAATTTCTGCACTAGATTATCTGAAAAAGAATACCGTAGATCTGCTTTTTCTTGATATTCAAATGGATGATTTGACTGGAATTCAGTTGCTTGAAATTCTGAAAAACAAACCCTACGTCATTATTACTTCTGCATATGGAGAATATGCATTAAAAGGATATGAGCTAGAAGTGAGCGATTATCTTGTTAAGCCGATTTCATTTGAGCGATTTTTGCATTCGGTAAATCGGGTGGCCGACAAACAGGCCGAGCACACTGGAAACAGCAACGAAGTAACTGTTATTGCAGCACCTGATCATGCTAAACACGAATTTATTTTTGTGAAAACAGAGTATCGCATGCAGAAAGTGATGTTCAATGATATACACTACATCGAAGGAATGAAAGATTATCTACGAATTGTATGTCCAGATCTGCGAATAATGACATTGACGAATTTCAAAAACATGTTGGAGATGTTGCCAAATGAACAATTTTGCCGCATACACAAATCATATATTATTAATCTTTCAAAGATTCAAAGCATTGAGAAATCGCATGTTATTGTACTGAATGAAAGATTGCCCATTGGCGACAGTTTTCGCAAAGCTTTTTTCGAGCTATTGCAAAAACTTAAGCTCATTAACCCAAAACATATGTAAAATTTTCGCCAAAACATGAATATAAACACATATATAATAGATTTCCTTTTATGGATTCCTGAATTCAGTACACAGTCGGCTCAAGTTTATACATTGATTTATTGAGGAAAGCCTACTTTTGTGCTTCAATTGAAAAAACACAACTGCAAATAATCTGAAACAAAAATTAATATGAAAAGAACACTCGCATTTTTGACACTATTGGGTATTTTGGTTAAAGGAATGCTCGCGGCTACTCCTCCTGATGAAGGAATGTGGCTACTCATGTTTCTTGGCGAAAAGAATTACGAAGCCATGAAAGACAAAGGTCTTCAATTGACCGCAGAACAAATTTACAGCATCAATAACAGCAGTATGAAAGATGCTGTGGTTGGTCTTGGAAGCGGAATGATGGTTCCTGAAGGATTTTTCTGTACAGGTGAAATCATTAGCGACCAGGGATTGGTATTAACCAATCATCATTGTGGATTTGATATTGTTCAACAACATAGTACGCTTGAGCACGATTACCTAACAGATGGATTTTGGGCGAAAAGCAAGAAAGAGGAACTTGCAAACGAAGATCTCAGTATGTCGATTTTAGTTCGCATGGATGATGTTACAAAACAGGTTCTTGAAAATGTAAACGACGATATGTCTGATGGTGAACGCCAGGAGACAATTGCTGCTGCAAAAAAGAAAATTGAAAGAGAAGCCAGTGAAAAAGGAAAATACGATGTTATCGTAAAAGACTTTTTTGATGGAAACGAGTTTTATCTTTTTGTTTATATCACTTATCTCGATGTTCGTTTAGTAGGAGCTCCTCCTTCAAGTATCGGGAAATTTGGTGGCGATACCGACAACTGGATGTGGCCTCGTCATACTGGCGACTTCAGCATGTTCAGAATTTATACTGATCCTGATGGAAACCCAGCCAAATATAGCGAGGAAAATGTTCCTCTGAAACCCAAATATTATTTCCCCATTTCTCTTGATGGAGTTCATAAAGGTGATTTTTCAATGATTATGGGATTCCCTGGCACAACAACACGATATCTTACTTCGCATGGTGTAAAACTGGCATTGGACGAAAGCAATCCTGCTGTTGTAAAAATTAGAGATAAGAAACTCGACATCATTCGTTCATATATGAATGCTGATCCTAAAATCAAATTGCAATATGCTTCTAAATATGCTCAAACAGCTAATTATTGGAAGTATTTTATTGGACAAACCAAAGGTCTTAAGCGTTGGAAAGTATATGATGAGCGCAAGGCACTTGAAGATGAGTTTGTAGCTTGGGTTGACAAAGACAGTAAGCGTAAAGATAAATATGGTGGCTGTATTGACGAAATAGCTCAGGGCTATTCACAACTTGAAAAATATAATCTTTCTCTTAAATATTTAGAAGAGGCTGTTTTTCAGGGACCAGAATTTATATACTTCTCATTTGGCGTGTTCCAACTTTATGGTTCTTTGAAAGCACAAGATGAAGCAGGAAAAAAAGAAAAAGAAAAATATAATGCCGGCATAAAAAGTATGGCGAGTATATTTGATGCTTCTTTGGAAGATCATTTCAAAAACTATAATGCGAGTGTTGATAAAGATCTCTTTGTTGCTTTAATGGAAATGTATTATAACGATATTCCACAAGAGCAGCACCCATCTGTTTTCAAAGATGTGCAGGGAAAAAAATTCAAGGGCAGTTTTCGTGCATGGGGCGATTATGTCTTTGCAGAAAGCATTTTTGTGAATGAAGAAAAACTTCGTGCGTTTCTTGCTAACCCTCAGTATGATGTTTTAGCTGAAGATCCGGGTTGGCAAATTACTATGAGCATGGTAGAAACTATTCGTAATGTATATGGAAATATTTCAAGCGTTGAAGATCAGATCAACCACGGAAGTCGTCTGTTTCTTGCTGGTATGAGAGAAATGCAACCTGAGCGCGTTTTCTATCCAGATGCCAATAGTACTCTTCGTTTAACTTACGGTACAATTCAGGATTATTATCCTGCCGATGCAGTACATTATGATTTCCGCACTACTTTGGCTGGTGTAATGGAAAAAGAAGATCCTAAGGTTGACGAGTTTATTGTTGAGCCTAAATTAAAAGAACTCTATGCTGAAAAAGACTTTGGTCCTTATGCAGAAAATGGAGTTTTATATACCTGTTTTCTTTCTGATAACGACATTACCGGTGGTAACTCTGGTAGTCCAGTTATCAATGGAAAAGGAGAACTTATAGGTATTGCTTTTGATGGAAACTGGGAAAGCATGAGTGGGGATATCGATTTTGAACCTAGTGTTCAACGCACCATTTCTGTTGATATTCGTTATGTAATGTTTGTTATCGACAAATTTGCCGGAGCACAAAACCTTATTGACGAAATGACTTTTTCAAAGAAAGAAAAATAAAAGCATTAATATATTTGCTGAAAAACCCTTGCTTCACGGCAGGGGTTTTCTTTTTCTCCAAAGAGAAGTATGCTAAAACAGAGAAGAAGAACAATAATTTTATATTTTTACCAAAATTTCAGACCTATGCTACAATCAATGACCGGATTTGGAAAAGCACAAAATGAGAGCAATGATGCCATAATTAATGTGCAAATCCGTACCCTCAACAGTAAACAATGCGATATCAGCATTAAAATGCCACAACGATATCGTGAAAAAGAGCAGGAAATCAGGCAATTGGTTACCAATGTGCTGAACAGAGGGAAAATTGACATTATGATTAATGCAGAGGCTGCCGAAGGGAAAGGGAATTTCTCTGTTAATGAGGCAAAAGCACTACAATATTATAATGAATTGACATCTTTAAAAGAAAAAATGGATATTGATGCTCCTGCCGATTGGCTTGGGCTTGTACTGAAGATGCCCGATGTAGTTCTTCCCTCTTCCGACGAACTTAGTGATGAAGAATGGAGGTTTTTGTTGGAAAATATAAATATTGCACTCGCGTCTTGTGTCGATTTTCGCGAAAAAGAAGGCGAAGCCCTTGAAAAGAAATTGCTTGAACACGCTGAAATTATTGAGGAAAAATTGAATCAAATTCCTGCATTTGAAGAAGAGCGCATTCAGCATCAAAGAACGAAAATAGTAAAGGAACTTGAAAAACTTCCGCAAAAAGCCGAATATAATCCTATGCGATTTGAAGAAGAAATGATTTATTATCTCGAAAAAGCAGATATCACAGAAGAAAAAGTTCGTTTGGCTCAGCATATAAACTATTTCCGTCAAAGCGTTTCTGAAGCAGGGAGACAAGGAGCGGGGAAAAAACTAAGTTTTATTTCTCAGGAAATGGGTCGCGAAATTAATACTCTTGGCAATAAAGCAGCTCATTTTGAAATTCAAAAGATGGTTGTAGAAATGAAAGATGAATTGGAAAAAATTAAGGAACAGGTTTTAAATATTTTATAATGCAAAAAGCCATCATCTTTTCGGCTCCAAGTGGTTCAGGAAAAACCACTATAGTGCATAAGCTCATAGAAAGAGGATTGCCGCTGGGATTTAGCATTTCTGCCACCAGCCGTAAACCAAGAAATTATGAAAAAGACGGCAAAGATTATTTCTTTATCAGTGCTCTTGATTTTAAAACAAAAATTGAAAAGGATCTTTTTTTAGAATGGGAAGAAGTGTATGAAGATGTGTATTACGGAACTCTTATCTCAGAGTGTAATCGTGTTTGGGCCGAAAAAAAAGCCGTTGTTTTTGATGTAGATGTTAAAGGAGGAGTTCGGTTAAAGGAGATTCTGGGCAATGATGCATTATCTATTTTTATAAAAACACCATCACTTGATGTTTTGGAAAAACGCTTGAGAGAAAGAAAAACGGAAAATGAAGAATCTATCCAAAAACGTTTGCAAAGAGCTTCTTTCGAGTTGAGCTTTGAGGAAAAATTTGATATCAGTATTATAAACGACTCACTAGACCTGGCCATTAATAAAAGCGAAGCGGCCATTTTGTCTTTTTTAAAATAATTATTTTAGCTATATAAAGCCATGCAATTTAATCTTCGATTAGCTGAGAAAAGTGACCTAGCTTTTCTGGAAATGCTGGAAGAATCTGCGTTTGAAAAATTTCAACGGAGCAATAGAAGAAATTTAACTCACAGCATTGAAAGTTCATTTCAACAATGCTGGATTTGTGAAAGTAAAAACGGCAAAGTTGAAGCAGGGGGGAGTATAATTCTTTTTGTTTATAAACATACTTTGCGCATTTACTCTGTTGCTGTTCACCCTGATTTTCGTCACCAAGGAATGGGAGCCTTTCTAATAAAAGAAGTGCTGGGCAAAGCACGAGAAATGAGAAAACGCAGTGTTGTTTTGGAAGCATCAGCGACAAACGACACCTTGCTAAAATGGTATAAATCGTTGGGTTTTAGAGAGGTTCGACATATAAAAGATTATTATACTGCGGGTGAGGATTGTATAAAAATGGAATTATTAATTGATTATGGAGAAACAATTGGTATTAAAAACCTGATTGTTATGAATCATCCAAGGAGCCACTCGTTTACTAATATTAACGCAGAAATAATTTCCGTTAAAGAGTATATCAGCAAATCCGTTTATCATTCTGACTCAAATTTGCGCATATTCAATTTGTGCAGTTCGTATCACTATCAAAGTTATGGCTATTATGTGTCTTTACTGGCTTCTGCGCGTGGTCAGCGAGTAATACCTAGTGTTGCAACTATTCGCGATTTTAGCAGCACCAATATTATTCGATCCATTAGCACAGAAATGTCGGATCTATTAAATTCTTCTTTTAAACACATCAATGTCGACCGATTTACCATAAACATTTACTTTGGGCATAGCCCAATAAGGGGATTCAAAAAATTGGCAATGCGCTTGTATAAGCTTTTTGAGTCGCCATTGCTTAGTGTACAGTTTATAAAAATTGATAATAACTGGATCATTAGGAAAATTCAAAACTTGAATCCAGGAAAAATCAGCGAGGATGAATTTCTGTATGTAAATCACTTTGCACGGATATATTTTGACAAAAAAAGATTCAATAAAGCCAGACTTCCTTCCTATATTTACGATTTGGCTATTTTGGTAAATCCAGCGGAAGAAAACAGCCCCTCTTGCGCAAAAGCATTGGAAAAATTTCACCAAGCTGCTAACAGGCAGGGCATTTATTTGGAATTTATTAGGAAAAACGATTTCGATCGCATTAATGAGTTTGATGCTCTTTTTATTAGGGAAACAACTACGGTAAACAATCATACTTATGAATTATCAAGACTTGCTTATGCAGAAGGACTGGTAGTGATTGACGATCCATGGTCAATATTGCGATGTTCGAATAAAATTTATCAGTACGAATTATTTCGCCAAAACAAAATACAGACGCCGAATTCTTTTATCCTAAGCAAAAATTATTACAGGCAATCTGATTGCGATACATTTTTTTATCCTTTGGTTCTTAAGCAACCCGATAGTGCTTTTTCACTCGGTGTTATTAAAGTTAATAATGCGGAAGATGCTCATTTATCTATTCTGAAATTATTTAAAAAATCTGACATGATTATTTGTCAGGAATATAAATATTCTGAATTTGATTGGAGAATTGGAGTACTCGACAATAGAGCGTTATATGCTTGTAAGTATTATATGTCTGATCATCATTGGCAAATTTATAACTGGCAGGGTGCAAAGGGCGAAGAGGCCGGAATGTCTGAAACACTTTCTGTTGAAGAGGTGCCTGCTACAGTTTTGAAAACAGCACTTAAAGCAGCCTCTTTAATAGGCGATGGTTTATATGGCGTTGATTTGAAGGAGGTAAATGGAGAAGTTTTAGTTATTGAGGTTAACGACAATCCTAGTATTGATGCAGGTGTCGAGGATCTTTTTCTTGGAGATCGTTTATATGATAAAATAATAGAGTCCTTTTTAATTCGAATTGAACAGCAGAAAAACATCATTCGTTATTTAAGCGATTGACAATGAAAGGCCGCCAGTGTTTATAAGTAAAAACACCTGCTTTCTATAGGTGTTTTCTATTCCTAATTTTTTTTCATTTCAGGTAGATTTCAGGTCAAATTCCCTTTCCTGCTGGTTTATCTTTACAACATGCTTGAGAGAAAAAGCAGTTGTTCTAAAAGCAAAAGTTCTAAGTACACTCATTGATTGCAAAAGTGCGACAACGCTTACTTCGGAAAAATCCGATAGTTGAAGTGGGAAGTTGAAAAGAACAAAGATATTATACCCTTTTTTGAGAGGAATTTTCATAGTGGTGGTGGTTATGATGATAAGAGGGAAAAGGTCGCCGTATATCGGCGGCCTTTTATTTTTTTATCTCTAAAGTTTTATAACCTCGTAAAGTCTAAAGATTTCTACTGCACTAAAATTTTCCTGTCACTATGCTCGCCATAATCATTACTAAGGGTAATAATATACAAGCCCTTACCGTAAAACCCAAGATTAATATCTCTGCTTTGACCTTCTATCGGCTCATTCATTATGATTTTGCCCTGCGCATCGGTAATGGTGATGTTTTGAAATTCACTACCCATTAAATCTAGTTTTACAAATCCATTGCTTGGATTAGGATATGCATTAAAAGGACTGGCAAACATTTCCTGAACACTATTGGCATCATATTGCGACCAATAATAAAGATACTTAGTTTGATAATCCCAAGCACTTCCAGAAATATTCCATCTTGCATATATATACATGGTGTTGTTTAGGTTAGCATCATACGTATAATCTTGTTTACTATAGTTTACCCAAGAAGTAGTTCCTGCGTCCCATTCTTCTCTCAAATAATACGTAACGTCATTGTTGATATTATAGGTGTTTGTTTCTCTATAATCATTATCCCAAGAAGTAGTTCCTACATTCCAATACTGCCTCATTGAGGTTAGCCGATTATTATTGGCGTCATATGTGTAGGTATATTTTCTGTAATACACCCATGCTCCGCCCGACCAATCATCATTACGACTTGTAATGACATTTCCATTAACATCGTGTGTATAAACGTTACGATAATCATTATCCCAGCTACTTCCATTCCAACTTTGCGTTATTTCTTCTTCTAGTAAATTTCCCGAATATGTATAAAGGTATCTGTAATTGCTATCCCATGTGGTGGTGCCATTATTCCAGACAAAATCGGTATGTGACAACCTTTTATTATTGCCATCATAAGTATATGTGTCTTTATCGTCATTTATCCATTGGTTGGGTACCCAAGTTTGATCTGTAGATTGAAGTAAATTTCTTCCAGAAAATACGTAGCTCGAATAATTATCATTTTCATATAATGATGTACTACTATTCCAATTCTGATCAAGATGGGTTTGGAGCATGCCGTTTGCATCGTAGGTATACGACTGTTTTTCGGAATTATCCCATTGAAAAGTTGAAACATTATAATTGTCTGCGTAAAAATATTCGTATAAGGTGTCATGCAACAAAACTGGGCGATATCTGTTGCCACTGGTATATTGATTGGTATTATAGTCATATGATTTACTAAATGTTACATCGCTGTAAAGAAACCAAAACTGCCAACTTTCATAATACACATAATTATAGGCGGCCATGGTGTCTGGATTCCAAGTAAGCAAGTTAGAGTTCCATGGAAAACAAGTTTCCTGTGCATAATACACACTGTCGTGCCAGTTTATATGAACCTTATCCCTATTGTCCCAACTGCTAGTTCCAGCATTATAATCGTAATAAATAATTTCATAAGGGCTTCCATCTTCCCAATGGCGAATTGTTGTGACAGACTTAGTTGACTCATCCCAGTGAGTACTGTAAGAATAACCGATAGCGGAATCCAAAACCTGCACAATGGCAGCTGTGTTTTTCACCGGAGTTTCATGCCTTAGCTTGGCATCAATTTTTTTAATCTTCAAATCATTTACATCTTGTGAGAAAACACAGAAAGAAAAAAGAAGAAATACTATTGCAAAGGATACTATTTTCATGGTTTATTTTTTTTCAAAAATACAACATTTTTTCTTGTATAAAAAAATAACCGATCTGTATGTTAAATATTTAAGTTTATTTTTGACCCTTTTGATTTCAAATGTTTATTGTTCGACAAATTTTTTTGAATTGCTAATACATGTGAATTGGCTTGAAAAACCTATGCAATTGAAGGTGTTCCTATAACATAAAGAATAAAAAAGGAGGCACATTGGCCTCCCTTAAAATTATTTTATAATATTTCTAGTAAACCATCAGCTTCCGAGATTCGGATTCGCCATACTCATTGCTAAGAGTAATCATATAATACCCTTTTCCATATTGCGTCAAATCAATCTGCTCTTCTCTGCCATTAATGGACTTAACCAGAACAGTTTTTCCGTTATTATCGCAAATAGTGAGTGTATTATAAATATCGTTCTCAATATTAATATTTATCAAGCCATTACTTGGGTTTGGAAATACATTCATTGGGTTAATGAAAATTTCCTGAACACTATTTGCATCGTATTGTGACCAGAAATATTCGGTTTTATCAGCATATTCCCATACACCACCAATATTATCCCAATTTGAAAACTCTTTCTTGGTTTTATTGAAATTAGCATCAAAAGTGTAATCATACTTCTCTACATTCACCCAAGATAACAAGCCTAAGTCCCAGCTTTGATACAATTGTTGAGTGAGGTTGAAATTTGCATTATAAGTGTAAGTATTTAGGATAGAGTTTACCCATGTATTTAATCCACTATTCCAGTTGCTTTTTTTGTATGTAAGCCTGTCATTATTTGAATTAAAGGTGTATTCATACAGTATTCCGTTTACCCAAACTCCACCTGTATATGAATCATATTGTCGCGAAAGCATATTTCCGCTTACATCGTAGGTATATAAATTTCGGTACGAATAATCATAAGAGACTCCGCTGTAGCTTTGATAAGTATCATTAACTAAATCATTTACTGAATAAGTGTATAAATGACGACCCTCTGGATCCCATTCTTCAGTAATATTATTCCAGATATATTTGGTTTTACTGGATATTTGGTTGTTGCCATTATAGCTGTATTCAGTTTTTACATTATTCTCCCAGTGGTCAACAAGCCAGTTCTGTTCTACATTTAAAAGGATATTTGTACCTGAATAAGCCGATACTTGGTACCTCAAGTTTTCATAAGATGAAGTGATGGTATTATAGGCTTTATGTAGAATGGTCTTTATTAACCCTTCCGGTGTATACGTAAAGATATAAGTTTCATTTGGTTCCCAAAGGCTAGTAGCAACATTATAATCATCCAAGGAATAACTGTCATAAAGCGTATCATTGTGCATTGTTGGCCTGATTTTAGTCCCACCGGTAAACTGATTAACACTAAAATCATACGACATCATGAAACTCACATCATTATACACTTGGCCAAACTGCGATGTTTGATGTTGAGCAAAACTATAATGCGCCAAAGCGTCGGGGTTCCAATCTAACATAAATGAATTCCATGGATAAAGGTTATAAGTTTGATAAGTAATACTGTCGTACCAATTTATATGAGCTTTTATAAACGGATTCCAAACGCCCCCATCAAATGCATAGAACAGTGTTTCCCAAGGATAACCACTTTCCCAGTGTCGGATATTCACGATTTCCTTCTCCGTATATTCCCACCCACTATTATATGTATAATCAATGGTTGAATCCAGAACCTGAACAATGGCTGCGGTGCTTTTCACAGGAATTTCGTTTTGGTTATCAATATTAAAAACCGAGTTATTCGAAGTGTTTTGAGCCATAGCAGATATTAAAATCAAAAATAAGCCCGAAAGAATTATTATCTTTTTCATATTCAAATTTTTACAAAGTTACGGAAGAATATATTATCAACTGCATTTTTATTGTAAGTGGCCAATTTTTCAAGACAAAACGCGTTTATTTTCTAAATTTGCAAGATAACCACAAAAATTCTATTTTTGTACAAAGCTTAGTATTATGAAAAAACTCTTTGTATTATTTTTAGTCACTTTATTTCTCGTAGCCTGCGGAGGAATGACCAAAGAAGAAAAAGACGAAATGAATGACTTTCAGGATTCAATTAAGAAAGATACGGCATCAATTAATAGCTCTGTAGATGCTGCCAATGATTTTCTGAATGATTCTACTAGCACAGATAGTTTAGCAGAAAAACCAATAGAATAAGTGTTTTTATAAAAACTTCTTCGCGCTCTAGTTATTTGAGAAAGAGCATCAGCACAATTTGGGGAAGATAATAGTTTTACCTCAATAAATACAAAGCAGTCTTAATGACCTCATCATCTGAGGCTGTAACACGGTAATAGGCTTCATAGCTAAACATTTCCCTTGCCACATTTGCTTTAATAAAATGGTTAATACTTCTGCTATCCGAAAGCGATATTTCAGATTTCATACCCGAAGTAATGCTATTATACAGTGAACTTGGTACTGTAAATGCAGCCATAAAGATTTGTACATTGGGGTATTTTTGACGAAGTTCTGTTCTATTATTATCTACAAAATTAAAAACTTCCTGAAAGAGTTTTCCCGAGCCAAATAATTCAGTGCGAATTTCGGTTGAAAGAATAAAATCTTTCATTACTACAGAATCTGGAATTATGCCACCACCACCATAAACAGTTCTTCCAGAAAGGGTTTTATAAATTAATGAGTCGTTTTTTGCATTATTATATTCATAAGCAGCGGAATCATCTAGCATAAGGGTTTTGTAAAAATCGAGATAATACTCTTCTGCTCCATTATCATAAGGTCTTTGTATGCAACGACCCGAAGGAGTATAATATCGGGCAACAGTAATACGCATTGCCGATCCATCGCGCAAATCAATCTGCTCCTGTACCAATCCTTTTCCAAAAGTACGGCGCCCAACCACAAAGCCTCGATCATTATCCTGTATCGCACCAGCCAAAATTTCACTTGCCGAAGCGGAAAACTCATTCACTAAAATCACTACTTTACCGTCTTCCCATAAACCTTTTCCTCGCGACTTATAGTTCTTTTTCTTGCGATGCACTCCTTCGGTATATACTATTGTTTGATTATTAGGAAGAAAATCATCGGCAATATCAACGGCGGCACTTAAAAAGCCACCACCATTATCGCGTAAATCCAGAATCAGGTTTTGGGCTCCTTTTTCTCGCAAATTCAAAACAGCAGTACGAAACTCTTCATAGGTAGTGGCTGAAAATGAATTCAATTTTATATATGCGTTTTTACTATCCAAAAGAAAGGCTGCATCTAAACTATTTAAAGGAATAACATCTCGTGTAATTTCATAATCTGTAATGCCCGATACGCCACGTCTGTATATTCCAACAATTACCTTTGTTCCTTTTTCTCCTTTCAACAAACGCAAAACATCTTCATTCTCAATTCCTATTCCTGCCACGTTTTCTCCATCAACTCTTACAATTCGATCGCCAGGACGAATACCTTTTTTCTCACTTGGTCCATTCGGAATGGGATTTATGACCACAATACTGTCACGCTCTATGCGAAACTGTATACCAATTCCTTCAAATTCACCCATAAGGGGATCATTAACGGCATCAAATTCCTCTTTGCTGATATAAACCGAATGTGGATCAAGCTTTTCCAACATGCCGATAATTGCATTCTGAACCATCTGCTCATGATCCACACTATCTACATAATTATCAAGCACAAAAGAGATGACTTCCGAAATTTTCTCTTCCGATGCATAATTCTGTTTGCTTTGGATTATACTGCCGGAGGAAATCCAATATCCCAGTAAAACGCCAATGGCTAGTAATGCACCGTAAATGAAGCCCTGATAAGATTTTTTCATAATTGATAGTTCAATGTAGTTCCGTAAAATTAATATTTATTTCCGAAAGCTTTTAATTTACTGGTAAAGCCAAAGCATCTGGATATTGTTCTCTTTTCCCTCGCCCTAAATAAAAGTGGGGAAGAGCTAACAATATCAGTGGCGAATAATACAAGTGGAGCTATTTTTTTGGTTGCCAATAACACTTTTTGGGAGACTCTATGCTTTCGTCTGTTTTCAGTTCTTTCATGGCTTTGTCCACTTCTTTTCTGTCGAGGCCACTAAGGTCGGCTATTTGTCCTGCTGATAAAGGTTTCTCAGCTTTTTTCATGGTGTCTAAGACTTTCATTTTACTTTCCATAAGTTTAATTTTTTGAAGTTAAACTTTCAATTGATCAAAAAGATACGTGCGCAGCTGATCTATAGCAATACGAGCTTGCTTCATGCTGTCGCGTTCTCGAACAGTAACACTATTATCTGTTAGCGACTCATTGTCAACCGTAATACAAAAAGGCGTTCCAATAGCATCTTGTCTGCGGTAACGCCTTCCAATAGCATCTTTCTCATCATACTGAAGCATGAAATCAAGTTTTAGCTCGTCAAAAATCTTCTTGGCCATTTCGGGCATGCCGTCTTTTTTCACCAGGGGTAAAATTGCAGCCTTAATGGGAGCCAGAAATTTTGGTAGGCGAAGTACGGTCCGCTCAGAGCCGTCTTCCAGTTTTTCTTCCTGTAAAGCATGACTGAATACCGCAAGGAAAGTCCGATCAAGTCCAATAGATGTCTCAATCACGTATGGCACATAATTTTCGTTTAGTTCAGGATCGAAATACTGCAGTTTTTTACCACTATGTTCCTGGTGTGCACTTAAATCAAAATCGGTGCGACTATGTATGCCTTCCAGCTCTTTGAACCCAAAAGGAAAATCAAATTCCACATCAGTAGCAGCATTTGCATAATGTGCAAGTTTGTCATGATCGTGCCATCTGTATTTACTTTCGGGAATTCCCATTTTCAAATGCCAGTTCATGCGCTGTTCTTTCCAATACTTAAACCATTCCATTTCTGTGCCCGGTTTCACAAAAAACTGCATTTCCATCTGCTCAAATTCTCGCATACGAAAAATAAATTGGCGGGCAACGATCTCATTGCGAAAAGCTTTTCCAGTTTGTGCAATACCAAAGGGCACCTTCATGCGCCCAGACTTCATTACATTAAGAAAATTAACAAAAATACCCTGAGCAGTTTCCGGTCTCAGATAAATGGTGTCTGAACCATCGCTTAGCGAACCCATGCGGGTATCGAACATCAGATTAAACTGACGAACGTCTGTCCAATTGCGCGAGCCACTAATAGGGCAAGCGATTTCAAGATCTTCGATCAATTGTTTTACTGCTGCCAAATCTTCTGCCGCCAAGGCTTTTGCCATTGTGGCAACAACCTCATCGGCTTTATCGAGGTAGCCTTTAACGCGTGGATTAGTTTCGCGATACATTTTTTCGTCAAAATCATCACCAAAACGTTTTTTTGCCTTCTCAATTTCTTTTTCTGCTTTCTGCCTTTGTTTTTCAGCATAATCTTCAATCAAAACATCGGCGCGGTAGCGTTTCTTACTGTCTTTATTATCGATAAGAGGATCATTAAACGCATCCACGTGGCCAGAGGCCCTCCAAGTTGTAGGGTGCATAAAAATGGCAGCATCTATGCCCACAATGTTTTCGTGGTGCTGTACCATGCTTCTCCACCAGTAGCTGCGTATATTGTTTTTTAGTTCCGAACCATACTGTCCGTAATCGTACACTGCACTAAGCCCGTCATAAATCTCCGACGACTGGAAAATAAAACCGTATTCCTTGGCGTGTGAAATGATCTTCTTAAAAATATCTTCGATCATGCTTTTCGAGTTTAGGTGCAAAATTACTAAAAATCCGTGCATAGATTCTAACAAAATTCTATATCTTAGCATAGATTCTAAACTTTACATTGTCATATTCTATTATGAGGTTTCTTATAGCACCTTTTTTGATTGTTTTTACTTCCGGCATTTTTGCCCAAAACACATACTATATTGATGCTACAGCCGGCAACGACAGCTGGATCGGAAACAGCCCCAGTACTGCATGGCAAACGCTTAACAAAGTAAATACAAGTGTTTTTCAACCGGGGGATTCTATTCTTTTTAAACGTGGAGAATGCTGGCGACGACAACTCTTTCCATCTTCTGGATCTTTAGCGGCTGATGTGTATTATGGCGCATTCGGATCGGGTTCATTGCCACTAATTATGGGGTCAGAAAACATGAACCAAAGTTCTGATTGGATAGAAGAGTCAACCAATATATGGCTATGCACCAGCACTGCTCAAACCGATGTAGGAAACATCATTTTCGACAATGAAAGCCATGCAGGTATTAAGAAATGGACACTTGTAGAATTACAAAGCCAGGATGATTTCCATTTTAATTTAAGCACAGGTGAACTCAGAATGTATAGCGTTGGAAACCCCGCCACAGTTCATACAAATATTGAATGCGCGTTGCGAGAACATGTTGTAAATCAAAGCAACAGGTGTTTTATAACCTATGAAAACCTAGCCATAAAATATGGTGCAGCTCATGGTTTTGGAGGAGAGAACACCTCCAACATTACAATAAGAAATTGCGAAATTTCATGGATTGGCGGCGGAGACCTTAATCTCGACGGACAGGTTCGTTTCGGGAATGCAATTGAATTTTGGATGAATGGAGAAAACCATCTTGTAGAGAATAATATGATCTGGGAGATTTATGACACCGGAGTAACCAACCAGGGAAGCGGTCTCAGCATACAAAAAAACATTGTTTATCGAAATAATGTAATCTGGAATTGTGGTATGGCTGCTCTTGAGATTTGGAATCAAAACTCTACTGCAATAATTGACAAGATATATTTTGAAAACAACACTTGTGTAAATATTGGCTATGGATGGGGTTCGCAGCGTCCTGATTACATGGGTTTTTGTTATGCGGCCTGGAGTAATATAGCCCAAACCGATTCTGTTTTCATCCGCAACAATATATTTGCAAATCCTTCTCGTGGATTTCATGTTTATGATATTGATTCAACCTTTGAAAACATTGTTTGTGACTATAATTGCTATTATGCTGATTCTCCGCTGGATACTTTTATGGTAAATTACGGAGCCATGCAAGTGTATACTATGCAGGAATTTAACACATATCAAACACATATCAATGATGATTGGAACAGTATATTAAATGATCCGTTGTTTTCAGACTCAATAAACTTTAACTATCGCCTTTCTGTTGGATCACCTTGTATAGACTCAGCTTTAAACACTGGCATTCCTTATGATCACGATGAAATTTCACGTCCACAGGGAAATGGTTATGATATTGGCGCATATGAGTTTTTAAGCACTGATATTCCCGAAAATGCAAGTCAATGGAAAATATATCCTAATCCTGCCTCAAAGTTTATTACAATCGAAGGATTTACGGATGGTATTATAGATGTTTTTGATGATTCTGGTCGGTTTATTGAAACTAAATATACCAATAGTATTGATGTTTCTGATTATTCCCAGGGATTATACATCATCTTAATTCATTCGAACAATAAAACAACCACACAAAATTTTATTGTTTATTAACTGTTCGTCAGAATCAATTACCATTACACAATTTTTTACTGCAATTGCAGTTAATTTGGTACTTTTACACACTTAAATAAAGAAACGTGAAGCAATTATTGTTGGGAAACCTCGTTAAAACCAGCCTATTACTATTTCTGAGCAGCTTTCTTGTAATCTCTTGTGAGAGTGATGAGCAGCTAGGTCTAGATATACAACCGCCTTCAGATTTACTGGGAGTTGAACATTGTGATACCATTGGTATTATTGCATATTCCGATAGAGAAGATAGCGTGCGAACAGATGAAACATCGCGAAATCTTGCTGGATACTACAATGATCCGGTATTTGGCCCCGTTTATGCTTCTTTTTGCACACAAATAAGACTCTCTGAAGAGGATGTTGATTTTGGAAATAATGTTATTATTGATTCTGTGGTTTTAAGCATGGAATATTACGATGTTTATGTCAATAATAAAACAAACAACAGAATAACTCTTTCGGTGTATGAATTAGCTGACCCTTTATATATAGACAGTGCATATTATAGTAATATGCCGTTTTCTACAGGACAGTTATTGGGTTCTAAAACTTTTGTTCCTGCTCCTAATGACAGCGTTCCTGTTGGTAATGATATTAAAAAGCCTCAAGTTCGTATTAACCTGGATAAAAATCTTGGAAAAGACTTTGTAACTGCCGCAAGCATGGGTCTGTTGACAGATAATACTACTTTTGAAGACTTCTTTCACGGTATTGCAATTAGACCATCTACCAATGTTTCGGGCGGATCTCTTATCTCTTTTGATATGCTCGCAAGCACATCATGTCTAACTATTTACTATCGCAACGATGTCGATACATTAGACTATGTGTTTGAGATTAGTTCTTCTTGCGCTCGATATGGATATTTTGATCATTTTGGATTCAGCGGAGCAGAAAGTAATTTTGTTCAGCAACTCAATGGAGACACAATTTTGGGTCAAGACAAATTGTATTTGCAACCTTTGGCCGGCAGCAAAATATTTATTCAGTTTCCAGATATAGAGAATATGGATTTTCTGAGTACTATTGTTATAAACAGGGCAAAACTTATCATTCCTGTAGATCAGAGCGACCTAACAGAATCGGTATATGAAAGACCGGTAACATTGACTTTAGCAAAATTAGATGAAGAAGGAGGTTTGGATTTTTTACCTGATCAGATTTATTCAGAAGCGTCATTTGGAGGATCCTACGACGAAGAATTGGGAGCCTATGTTTTTACCCTTACCCGTTATATTCAGGATCTTATCATAGGTAATGAGGGAAATTACGGGCTCAATTTGATGGTTAGTGGATCATCTGTTCGGGGAAATCGTGTCGTGTTAAATGGTCCCGGCCATTTTTCATCTAATATGAAACTTGATATTGCATATACCATTGTCAACTAAAACAATATTAACATGTGTGGAATTGTAGGATACATTGGGCCGCGCCAGGCATACCCGATTTTGATAAACGGTTTGCATCGTCTTGAATACCGTGGGTACGACAGTGCTGGAGTTGCTTTACTCAATGGGAATGTACGTGTTTTTAAGCGTCAGGGAAAAGTTAATGATCTTGAAGATGCCATTAAGTCTGAAGATTTAACAGGTAATATCGGGATTGCTCACACTCGATGGGCTACGCACGGAGAGCCGAATATCACCAACGCACATCCACATTACTCTCCTTCTGAAAAATTAGCGATTATTCATAATGGAATTATTGAGAACTACTCTACGCTTAAAGAAGAGCTTATTAATCGCGGATATATTTTCCAAAGCACAACCGATACTGAAGTGCTTATTCACCTAATTGAAGATATTATGGTGAATGAAAAAGTTGATCTTGTTGAAGCCGTACAATTAGCATTGAGCCAGGTTATTGGCGCATATGCTATTGTAATCATCTCAAAGGATCATCCAGATTTACTAATTGCTGCCAAAAAAGGTAGTCCTTTGGTTATCGGAATTGGTGAAGACGAGTTTTTTATTGCCTCAGATGCAACGCCAATAGTAGAATACACCAAAAAAGTGGTTTATCTCGAAGATGAGGAAATTGCCATTATTGAGCGTAATAAAGAGTTGAAAATTAAAACCATTAAGAATAAGGATAAAAACCCCTATATACAAAAACTGGAGCTCAATTTGACCGCTCTTGAAAAAAGCGGGTATCCACATTTTATGCTCAAAGAAATTAATGAGCAACCAAATTCTGTACACGACAGCATGCGTGGTCGCATGAGCCTGAAAAATGGAATTATCTCTCTTGGTGGAATCATTGATTATGTACAAAAACTTGCTAGCGCTAATCGCATTATTATTATTGGTTGTGGAACTTCATGGCATGCTGGTTTAGTAGGAGAATACCTTTTTGAAGATCTTTCCAGAACAAATTGCGAAGTAGAATATGCAAGTGAGTTCCGGTATCGCAATCCAGTGCTTAGTGAAAATGATATTGTGATTGCAATTTCTCAATCCGGAGAAACAGCTGATACTCTTGCCGCTCTTCAACTTGCTAAATCAAAAGGTGCTACCATTCTTGGCATTTGTAATGTCGTAGGATCTACAATTGCGCGATTTACTGATGCTGGGTCTTATACTCATGCTGGACCGGAAATTGGAGTAGCAAGTACTAAAGCATTTACAGCTCAGGTAACCATTCTCACAATGATGGCTTTAATGATTGGTCATCAAAAAGGAACCATAAATAAATCAAAATACATTCAGTATCTAAATGAGTTAAGTCGAATTCCTGATAAAATCAAAGAAATTCTCGAGAAAACCGAAGAAAAGGTTTTAGAAATTGCTGCGCATTTCAAAGACAGTCATAATTTTCTTTATCTCGGACGTGGTTATAATTATCCCGTTGCTCTTGAGGGCGCTCTTAAACTCAAAGAAATCAGCTATATTCATGCCGAAGGCTATCCTGCGGCAGAAATGAAACATGGTCCTATTGCTTTAATTGACGAAGAAATGCCAGTAGTAGTTATTGCTACAAATCGCGGCACATATGATAAAGTTGTTAGCAATATTCAGGAAGTGAAAGCTCGCAAAGGAAAGATTATTTCTATTGTTACCGAAGGCGATACCATGGTGAGAGAAAGCAGCGATTATGTTATCGAAATTCCGGAAACTGAAGAGTTTTTGGTGCCAATCTTAGCCACCATTCCTCTTCAATTACTGGCATATCACATTGCTGTTATGCGAGGTTGTAATGTAGATCAACCTCGAAATCTTGCTAAATCTGTTACGGTAGAATAACCTGTTTTTATCCTATATTTCAGTATTCTTTAATAAATAAAGTTTGTAAAGATTTACAAATTTTATCAAATTGAACCGTGAGATTATTCCCCTAGGCATAATTTTGGCAAATCATTTCATACTTTTACATAAAAATTATTTGTCATGAAAAATCTCCAGTACGTTTTTGCTTTTTTGATCTTAATGGGTATTTCGCCATTTATAATGACTCAAAACCTACAGTTTTCTAACAATTATTTAGAATGCAAGGGTCACAGAACTACTGTGAATGATGTAGAATTTAGTCCCGATGGAAGTATTTTGTACAGTTGTGGCGGCGCATATCAGATTATTGCTTTTAATAGTGATAACGGCTCACAATTGTTTTCTTACACCGATGAAGAAAATGGAAATATCCATAACATTTCACTCAATAACGATGGTTCTCTATTAGTTTCCGGTGGGTATTCAAATAAAAACATTAGAATTCACAATGCAAAAAACCTTCAGGTTGTTCTAACTATAAAAGATTTTTATTCAGTTGAAGATGTTTGTTTTAATCCACAAAACAATGAGTTCGCAGTGGTTGGAGCTTTACCAAATAATAAACAGTGTGTTGCTATTTATAATGCAGATACCAGAGCAAAAGTCAGAACATTATTTGTACAAGGTAATAATACCTCGCTGCCAATGTGCCTAACATATAGTCCTGATGGCAAATATGTTGCAGCTGGATTTGCCAATGAATCAACCGGCATAGTAATCTACGATGCCGCCACCGGAAATAAGCTCAGGTATATTCCTCATAATCTGGATATCAACTCTGTTGCCTATAGCCCTGACGGGCAGTATGTTGCAGGAGGAAGCAAAGATGAAGTATCTATATGGAATACAAGTAGCGACAATCTGGTTCACTCACTTAGCGGTCTTGAAAGCTATGTTTTAACTTTAGATTTTAGCCCTGACGGAAAATATATTGTTGGTGCAGGCATGGATCACACTTGTGTTTTCAAAATGTGGGATACAAAAACGGGTTCTCTGGTACAAAGCATTGACAAAAACGGCCCGGATATAAATGGTCTGAAATTTAGTCCAAACGGACAATCTTTGGCCGTTGCCCTGAGAACATACGGCGATGCTTTTGAGGTAACCACAACTGCAATTTATAAAACCGGTGAAGCTGTAATTAATTCCGAATGGTATAAACTTGCGTCTTCAAAAGCAGACATTAGACTTGAATTTCCGACTGCTCCAAAAGAAGAAAGCAGCGGTGATCAGTATTATAACTATTACGATTTTACGTTGAATAATCATTCAGGTCATTCCTATCAGGTTAGAGCCACAGAGTATAAATACGATGTTAGTAGCAGTAAACGAAGTGAAACCATCAATAATAAAGTAGACACTTATAAGGCTAAACTTACTAATCCTCAGGTAGTTTCAGTTTCTATGAGTGGCGAAACCGGAAAAGATGTAATTGGAACCAAAGGCGGTTATCGCTATCATTACAGGTTTGCTTTTATCGGAAATATGTATTATTATCTGCTTGTTGTGAATTCGGGTGACAGTGAGACAGCAGAGGAGAAGAGATTCTTCAATTCATTTGGACAGTATTAAACCAAAATATAATACCAGAGTAAATACCATCGGCATTTATTGTAGTGATTATGTGGAAAACGGTCGGGAAAACGAAGAAAAAGAGGCTGATCCTTTTGAGACAGCCTCTTTTTAAATCCAGTATTATTCCTTAATCAACAACAGCGTTTTCACTTCATTTTCTGAGATAATACGCAGTTGATACGAAGCAGCCGGTAGTGTTTTTAATGTGAGTTTATATTCTTTGGTCATGGGCTCTGAGCTAAAGATCAATTTGTTTTGCATACTGTACAGCTCAATTTTTTCAATAATAAAATCTGCGGAGACCATAACATATTCATTTGCAGGGTTTGGAAATACAAGTAAACTATTATTCTCATTTGAACTGATACTTACTGTATTGCAAGAGACATTAAGAACAACCTCATTGCCTGTACAACCCGAATTAGAAAGCTCTTCAACGCTAATTTGTCCTGCAGCAGAATTGAATTGCAACAAAACCTCATGGGTACCCTGCCCGCTAATGATGGAAACACCTACAGGAACCGACCAAGTATAAATAGAGCCTGATGTTTCGACAACATAATAGTATTCTGTTGACCCGTCGCATTGCACAAAAGTGTTACCCGATATTGCAGATGTATTTACCGGTGGGCTGACAAATATATAATCGTATTTGGTTTCGCTACCAATTGACATACCACTAAAATTATCGACATAATCTAGCGTTACGGTTTTAAAACCCTGAGTGGAATAAGTTACGGTATGCGGACCATTTCCAGATGCGGTTGCCGGACTTGCTCCTGAGCCAAAATTCCACTGGGGTGTACTTCCCGGATAATATGAAGAATTTGTATAGTTGTAAAAAATCACACTATTTCCTTGGCAAACATTTCCCGGAGTACCGGCAAACATAATATTAAAATCGCAGGAACCGTTGGTAATAACAGAAACAGTTTTTGAAGAAGCATTTCCGTCGCCACAATCATTTCGAGGAGTAACACTAATGTTGAAATTAGTATTCATTGAGGCAATAGCTACGGTATTTGTTCCTTGTCCATTAATAATACTTGCAGCATTGCTAGGTGTAATTTCCCACCAATAATAGTCGGCACCGCTTACCGCAGCAATAAAGAAACTTAACTCTTCTCCCGGGCAAAAAGATGCTGTTCCGCTAATAGGTCCTGCCGATCCCGGTACTGTACTTTCTGTAATGAAAATGCTGTTTGATTGATTGCTGCAATTGGTGGAAACCATAACATAATATTCGCCTGCAATAGATGCTGTGTATGAATTTGATGCCCCGGAAACTCCCGTTGTAATTCCATCTTTAATCCATTCATAATTAGCTCCCGGTACCACATCGGCTGTAAGAACTACCGAAGAGCCCGAACAAAAACTAAGAGAAGATGCAGAAAGATTTGCTGTGGGCAAAGTATCCATAGTCATTATTACAGAATCTGTTACAGCACTGCAACCATCGGTGTTTTCAACTTCAACAAAGTATAAGCCATCCGAAAAAACAGCATGAGAGCTACTTGTATAACCAGACAAAAGAAGTGAATTTCTATACCAAATATATGAACTTATTCCACTTCCCATAACATCGATAGTCATTGAGCTGCCTTGACAGAAATGATTAGCTGCATAGCTTAATGTAGCCACAGGTAAAATTCCTTGAGTTAATATGAAACTTGCCGTATCGGTACAAGAATAGGTGTTTTCAGCAATCACCATATAGGTTCCGATACTGTCTGCGTGCAAGGTTTGAGTGCTTACTCCATTGGCTAATCCATTAAAGAACCATTCATAAGTATTGCCTCCACCTGCTGTTAAGACCACGAAGGAGTCGTTGGGACAAAGTGTTGGTGAGCTGCTATTTACTGCTGCAGTCGGCACAGGGTAGGATTCAACCACAATGATATTTGAAGTGTCGCTTACACAGCCGTTTCCACCATCGGCAAAAACATAATAGAAATTTGAATTAAGGACTGTTATGTTTTGAGTAGTTTCACCGTTTGACCAAACATTGCCGCTTGGTATAGAAGACGATAAAACAACGCTATCGCCACTGCAAAACGAAACCGGACCGGAAGCACTGATAACGGGAGTAGCAGGAATATCACCCAAAATAATCACTTCAAGAGTATCGGTCGAAGCCAGCAAACCGCATTCGTTCCAAGTGCTAACGGTATAAAAACCTGAATCGGAAACCAAAATACTGCTGGTATCGCCAGATAATAGATTACCGTTTTTATACCACTGATAATGTTGCCCCGAAATATAATCGGTAGATAAAATAACCGAAGAGCCATTGCAAAAACTTAAAGGTCCGCTTGCTGTTATTGAAACCGCTTGAATCTCATCTTTATGAGTAATGCCAATACTGTTTGAAGAAAGAGAATTTCCACATAGATTACTTTCTTCTACTGTGTATGTAGCCACATTTTTGGCATAAACTTCATTGGTATCGGAAAAAACGGGTGTTCCGTCGGCAAACCACTGATATGAATTTCCGGAATTATAAGTTACGCTAAGCATAACACTATCGCCGGGGCAAAAATGAGTTGAGCCGTAAGCGATAATAGTTTGCGCCAAAGGAACAGCGCCGGAAATACTAACTTGCACGGTATCTGAAAAAGGAGATAAACCACAGACATTTTCAATTTGAACAGCATAATTACCTGCATCAAACACTAATACGAAATGAGTATCTATGCCCAAATCGACACCATTTTTATACCAATGGTAAGTTACTCCCGAAACACTATCGCTGAATAGGATTACACTATCACCTAAACAAAATGACAGAGAACCGTTATTCCCGATTAAAGGTTTAGCAAGCGGACTTTCTTCCATCAGTGTAATACTGTTTACAGCTAAAACCGTATCGCATGAATTTGAGATTTCGAGCGTATAAACACCGGCTTGAGTAGCTGATAAAACAGGATTATTTGTTCCGATGCTTATTCCGTCTTTTTTCCATGCATAATTCACCCCATTTTGATTAGGAGCACTTAGGCTAACACTGCCTGAACCCTGACAAAAAGTTGTATTACCAACAGCAGTAATATTGGCAGCAACAGGAGTTTCAACGATAACTATAGGATTAGGAGAAATGCTACCCACCATAGCCGGGTTTGACGACACAACACGCACACGATAGCCGGTTCCGGGCGGCGTTGCAAGAGGAATCTGAGCGATTATTGTTCCCGATAATGTATCGGTAAGCAACCCAATATTTACCGGAGAGGCAAAACTACCCGAAGCATTGCTCAATTGTGCTGTAAAAATATTCCCTGCATTTACGGTGTCGTTTAGTATGAAAGGAATATCAAAATATTCGCCTTGACAAAGGGGGCTATTGAGCCATGTTACATCAATAGGATCGTTGGTAAAGCAAGAAATGTCGAATTCCCAACCGGCTGTATTTCCGGCAGATGTATTAGTGCTGTTAAAGTTAAAAGTAAGGCTTGAACCTGTCGATTGGAAAACAGTTGGTGGAAATGCAAAATTTGTGTATGTTCCAATGAGTGGAGATGCAGTAGACGGCCCATCATAAACCTTAAATGGATGCCCGCCGTTATTGCCGTTTACGTTGAATGAAACTCTAGTAAAACGCAGTCTTTCACCACTATAGGAAGTGAATGTTTGAGTATATACACCGTCGGGATAATTACCCGTACCACCCGGATCGTAAAATTTGCCGGCACAAACATTTCGTTCACCAGAGCTCATATTGTATGAAACCTGACCGGAAGGAGCGGTAATGCAAGATAAATAACCCTGCCAACCCCGCGAATTGCCCGAAGAATTAGATTTAAAACGAAGGGTTAAACAAGTATCGCTCGAAACAATGTTATCAATTCTCGAAGATGAAATATACATCCCCAACTGAGGCGAAGATGTTGTGGGCCCATCAAAAATCCAAAGGGTATCTCCGCTGCTAAACTGGCTAACATTATGATTAAAAGTTAAAGAAAGCAGTTGCCCCAAAGCACTGCAAATGGTCATGGTATCATCCAAATTATCTGAATAATTGGCAGCTGGACCGCCATTATCGTAAATAACAGCATCGCATACTGAAATTGTTGTATCTTTCATTATAAAGATAGGTAAAACAGGAGTAGTACAAGCAAGGTCAAGTTCAAAACCTGCTGCAGAGCCGGCGCTGGTATTGGTCGCATCGAAATACAGTGTTAAATATTCACCAGTACTTTCAATAACGCTACCCGATGGCCACGCCCATTGATTATAACTGCCAATACGTGGGTATGAAGAAGATGGTCCATCATACACATGCAACCAATGACCTCCATTATTGCCATTAATACTAAGAGAGTTGACATCCAGTCGTATCCGATTCCCATTAAAAGACTTATAGGTTTGTCGGGCAGAACTAGGCACGCTATAATTTGATGTACCCCCCGGATCGCGAATAATTCCTTCGCAAGCCCCCCTTATTCCCGTACTGATGTTATAATTAACCACCGCGGGTACAGGTACACACGATAAAAAACCTTGCCAACCACGTGACTGAGACGAGGCGTCGCTATGAAAAACAAATGTAACACAGGATGAAAGAGAAAAAACATTATCCATTCGGGTAGAGCTAATATACATGCCCAATAATTCGCCAGAACAATCATTGCCATCAAAAATCCAAAGAGTATCACCGGAAGCGAATCCTGTTTCATTGTGATTGAAAGAAAACTTGAGTAAATTGCCTGAATCTGAACATAAAGTCATGGTATCGCGCCGATTTGCAGCATAATTTGCAGCCGGACCTGCGTGGTCGTATATTACTGCAGAACAAATACTTATAGTTGTGTCGTGCATGGTAATAACTGAATCGGGGGAACTGGTACAAGAAATAGTGGCTTCAAAACCCGAGCGTGATCCGGCAGAAGTATTATTGGCATCGAAAACAACGGTTACATATTCTTGCGAGGTTTCAACGATAGAAGAAGGGGGCCATGCCCATTCGTTGTAAGACCCGATTTTAGGATAAGCGGTAGTAGGACCATCGTAAAAACTGACCCAATGCCCACCATTATTCCCATTAACAGTTAAAAATGAAAAATCGAATTTGAGTTTATTTCCATCAGAAGATTTGTAGGTTTCGGTTCGATAAGAAGGCACAGTATAATTGCCGCTTCCGCCCGGGTCGCGAAGAACACCGCTACAAAAAGTTCGGAATCCACCGCTGACATTGGTATATTCATTAGCAATAACCGGGTCAGTCATACATTGATATTCAGCTTCCCAGCCACTGGTTGTGGAAGACCCATTGCTTTTAAAGCGAAACGTGAGACAAGAAGAAGAAGACCATAGGTAATCGGTGCCCGAATAGGCAATGTACATGGCAATTAGTTCAGAAGAAGTATTGGGTCCATCGTAAGCCCAAAGAGTATCGCCGATGCCAATACTCATGGCTTTAAAATAGAACTGCAAACGCTCGGAGCCGCCCGAACAGAAGGTTATGGTAGAGGATTCGTTGTCGGAATAATTGGCAGAACGACCGCCACTATCGAAAAATCCACCTTTGCAGGCAGTAATAATGGTATCCTGCATGTTCACGCCATAGCCAACAAAAACGGTATCAGAAGCTGTACTAACGCAGCCACCCGCGTTCATGTAACTATAGACAATAATATGAGTACCTATTCCGGCAGCGGTAGGGTCAAATACAGAGCCACTAATACCGGGACCTGCGAAAACACCACCGGTAGGATTCCCGACAAGAGTATTGGTAGCGGCATCGGTGTAAGTAAAATTGGGTAAGCCCGTTAATGAAGCCGCGCTTTGACTGCCGGGAGTAATAACATTAACATAAAGGCTATCGGTATAAGAACAAGAACCATTGTTGATGGTTACATAGTACATACCTTGATTCGCAGCACTAACCGATGGAATATCCTGTACTCTGCCCGTAGCAGAAAAAGAAGGACCAGACCATGCATAGCTTGCTACTGTAATATATGGAGCTTCTAAATGAATTACATTTCCATTGCAAACAGGAGAATTAGAATAAATTAATGACGAGGAATAAAGCGTTTTAATTTCATTTTCCGTTAGCGCCCTGTTCCACAAGCCGAAGTCGTCGTAAACAGCATTGGCATAAGAATCGGAAGCCCAAGCACTTCTGCCGATATAATTAACCGTACGCTGGATATAACGAGGAGCTGAAGCTGAAGTTGAGGCAATTTCAGATCCATTAATATACAAATGCAGGTTACTTCCATCGAAAGAAAAAGCAACATGACTCCATTGATTGAGAGGTAAGACTGTACCGTTTAGAGTGGTAACCTCAGTAGATCCTAGCCTGAAACTCACAAATTGTTTACCCGTAGTTGCATTGCTGAGAGCCCATACAATATTTTCATCATTTTCACCCTGACTGAAATCGAAAATACGGCTCCAATAATTGTATGCCAAAGGCTTTACCCAACAAGAAGCTGCAAAAGGGTTACCATCGAACCAGGGAGCATCGGGCACATCAACATAAGCATTGGTGCCATTAAACTGGATGGCGGAAAAAAGATTACCATTGCGGTCAGCCACATAAGAGCATCCTCCTATTGCAGTGCCGTCCATCCCATTTCCACTGCTATCGGCAGTATTGGAGTCGAATTTATACCATAAGATTCTGCCATTTTCGAGGGTAGATTTAGATTCAGAGGGATTAAAAATATTAAGGCTTTGAGTAGATTCAGTGCCTTCAAACATTGGCATATTGCTTACGACGCGAATTTTATATAAATTAGATGTTTCAATAAAATCGGGAATACTTGCGCCCAAAAAAGACCCACTGCCCGTACCGGCCTGAGAGGCAAGAATATAAGGATTGTCGAAACTGCCGTTTTCATCGCTAAGTTGTAAGGTAAACACATTATTGGCATACACTCCGGCACCCATAATCAGATATGAAACATCAAATTGATCGCCGGCACAAAGATTGGTGGAGCTAATTGAAGAAATTCCATAGGTTAATGACAATGCAGAGGACAGCAAATTCACTTCGTTCTGATTGATTACACGATCGTAAAACCGCACCTCATCAATGCTTCCGCGAAACCAAGAGTTATTGGATTGGTTTACGACATTTCCTCCGATATTGGGAGTAACCGTATTACTACCCAATGAATAATTGCCGGAGGCTGAATGAGCGAGCGAACCATTGAGGTATATTTTAATTTCTGAGGCACTACAAGTAATGGCTAAGTGTTGCCAAACGCCGGTGGTTTGTGTAAGGGTAACAGAATTGATACTTCCTGAGGTTGGATGATAAACCGTAATACGATTTGGAGAAGTGTAAAAACCTGTTTCGAGCACATTATCGAGACCTACCAGACTCATCCCAGAAGTAGCAGAAGCAAGATTAAACCAAAAACTCATACTAAATTCAGTTCTTCCGTTCATGATATTCAACGGCATATTGATGTTTCCCTGCTCATAAGCACCATTAAAAAACATAGCGCTATCAGTAAGTTTTGATTTATTGGGCGAAGCATAAACTCCTGCGGTAGAAACGGCTCCATGATTGCCATTCCCGCTTTGATCGAGCGCATCGCCATTTAAGGGATAATGCAAAATAAGACCGCTGTCGGGTTTAACTGTTTGCGATAATGCGCAAAAAGAGAATGTTAACACAAAAAGAAAACAGAATATACGTCTCATAACAGTAAATATTAAATTCGTTGGCTGAAAATCCGCTTACATTGAAAAAGAAAAAACCTCATTAATTCAGTGAAACAAACACGAGTACAAATATCGTAAGCAAAGATGTGGAAAGGAAATTAAATATCTCATAAAAAGCTCATGAAAGAGCAAGTGATCGTAAAAAAATCTCATACGTTATTGTATAACTAATTATATCTCAATAAATATTATCTCACAATTTTTGTAGAAACTCATCTAAGTTTATCGAAGAATCGAGTTTTAGTTTTTTTCTTATAGAGCTGCGGTAATTATCGACAGTCGCAGGGCTGATACTAATAATAGAAGCCATTTCTTTTGAGCTTAACCCCAAAGAAAGGAAAACGCATATTTTTTTTTCGGTATCGGTCAGGTTGTCGGTATAATAAGCCAATTTTTGAAAAAATACTTCTCCTGTTTGCTTAACCAAGGTATTAAGTTCTTCGCGTTCGGAAGGAATAATTAAATGACGATTAATAAGAGAAATGACCTCTTTTTTATCCTTAGCAACGAATTCTTTCTTGCTTTTCAGAGTGTCGCGAATATCTTCGAGAAGTTCATTTTTTTCAGAAATACGCATAGCATAACTTAAAAGCAATTTTTTGCGCATTTCTATATCTACATTTGCTGCAATAAGATTAGCTTCGGATAAAGCATTTTTAGCTTCTGCCAAAGCCAAGTCTTTTTGTCGGTTAACTCGTTGCCTGTTAAGCCAAAGCAATAATAATAAGATAACGAATACCGAAGCTACAAAGATTAAAATGAAACGAAAACGATATAATTTTTTTTCGCTTTCCAGTTTTTCAATAAGAATTTCTTTTTTAGCTGTTTCGTAAGAAAACTCTAAATTCTTCATCAAATCTATCTTTTCAACACCTAATAGGCTGTCACTCAGCGTTTTGTGAAGCATCAGCGTTTTATATGCCTCCTGAAAGGTTCCCATTTGATAATAGGTTTCAGCCAGTTCAAAACTAGCCATAACTTCTAAACTCAGGGCTTGAATGGCATGAGCAGTATCCATAGCAGCTAATAAATCGGAGACAGCTTCGGGATATTTTTGCATTTCACGATACAACCTTCCCCGTCCGGTATAAGCCGAAATAAGGCCGTAAGAAAAGGAGTATTCATGCAAAAGAATCAGCGATTGGGAATAATATACAAGCGCCGAGTCGTTTTCACCCCATTCACGGTAAATATCTGCTACATACGTTCGTGCAAGACCTTCGCGCTGCATATTTCCACTTTCGGCATAAATATTAAGTGCTGCACTATGATAATAAAAAGAGCTGTCGAGGTTTAAATCGAAGTATAAAACAGCAAGATTTGAATAGGCTTCGCCAAGACCAACCCTGTCGTTGGTAGATGAGTATAAATGAATGGCTTTTCTATAATACCTTTTTGCGGTTTCAATATCGTTTAAATTATTGTAAATAATAGCTGTATTTACATAATTGTTTGCAAGAACTGTTGTTCGGGCATTGGGCATATTAATAAGAATATACTCTGCTTCCAAATAGTATTGCAAAGCCTTATCCATTTGCCCAACCTGATAATAAATAACGCCGATATTTTGTTTTTGCAAAGCAATTCCTTCGCTATCACTTTCCTGAATATAAATATTTAATGCCAACTCATAATTGTCGATAGATTTTTGAAAATTGGATAAATCGGCATTGCAAAGCCCTATGCCATTATACACTCGTGCTAAAAGAAAAGGATCTGAACAATTATCGAGCAAGTTTAGAGCAATGGTAAACGATTGTTTGCCATTTTCTGCATCACCTTTATTGAAAAAAACCGAACCTTGATAGAAATTAACCTTTCCTTTTACACAATCATCAGAGACTTTTTCGGCTAAAGAAAGAGCCTGTTGCACATATTCCTGGCTTAAATTATTATTATTTCGCCGTTCGTTCCACGACCATTCACATAATGAATCGATTTTTTGTTCAATGGTCCACGATGCCTGAACTTTCTTTTTCTGTGCCGATATTGAGGAAAAAGAAAAAAGCAATAGTACCGTAAAACCAATGACCGTAATGCGGTATATGCTTGTAGAATTCATTGTTTTAATGTTGAATAACTATTTTTTTACCTTGAGTAACGCTGTTATTGAAAATAGTAATGACATAAGTACCATTAGGCAAATGAGCGGTAGATATTTTGCCTTGGGTATCGGGAATGCCACTGCAAAGTAGTTTACCATCGAGGGAATAAATTGCATAAGAGTTTACTTTTGACACCACAAAAATGAAATCATCGGCAGGGTTTGGATACATTATTATTTGCCTTTCACTTTCCTCAATTGCACCGGCGGTTTGTAACAGAATATCATCAAGTGCAGCTTCGGCTCCATCATATCCGTAATATACAAATGCAAGTACAAAAGCGGAATCTCCAATATATGATGCCAAATCAACTTGAGCCATTACCCATTCAAAACTATTCCATGCTGAAGTATCGGTATCTAGTTCGTGCCAAACGGTGTCAGGAAAAGTCATTCCGCTATCAGTGCTGGCAAAAACATAAAGATCATAATTGTCGTTTGGTGTTATTCCCCAGTATTGTGAAAACTGGAAATAAAAGGTAAGTACAGCTGAAGAAACCCCACGCATATCCATTACCGGACTAATCAGATATTCGTTTTGTACCCCAGATAAGGTTTCATCATAGAGGCAATGTGCATAATATGAGCCTGAGTGCGGGTCAAATGATGCTGTATCCCATGTTTGTGGAGTAGTATCAGCTAAAACTGTCCAGCCAGTCGGAGGCCATACACCGGATTCAAAATCTTCAAACACCAGATTGTTTTTTAAGTTGAAAACAGGAAAATCATTCCCATGTTTTACGGTATTCACTTTGGAATTCTCTTGCGCATTAAGCGTTACAGAAAAAAGAATGATCAGTGAAAAAAGTAGTACAAATCGCATAGTGGTAAATTTATATTGCAAAGATAGTATTTTAGCGTGTCTTGGCTCTAAAACATTATAAATAAAGAATTATTGTGCTTGAATGTATTTGACAATCAATTTCTTTGAAATATCTTCCAAAATTTAATATCTTAGCAAGATTATTAATAAATGCATAATTATGAAAAGTATTGGGGTTTTACTCGTTGGCATATTGTTTATGGCTCAGTTTTCAATTGTGAATGCACAAAACGATCGGGTTTTATCATACGGGAACTATAATTATACTGAAGATGATGAGGCGGCCGAGTATTATGAAAAAGGAAATTATTATTTCGAAAAAGGGAAATTTACCCTAGCCGCTAAATATTATAGAATGTCAATAGATGAAGACTCTCTTTTTGTTGAAGCTTATGATAATCTAGGACTTACTTACAGGCAGATGAATGAACTCGATAGCGCAGCAAAATACTATGTTCTTTCAATTGAACTCTATCCAGAAGGTGGTTTGGCATTACAAAATCTGGGCGTAGTTTATGAGAAAAAGAAAAACTATGAAAAGGCAGTTGAGGTTTATAGCTCACTAATTGAGTTATCGAACTCAAACCCCGAAGGTTATTATGGGCGTGCAAGAATGTATATGTTTCTTGAAGACTACGATAATGCTATGCAGGATGCATTAATGGCCGAAGAGCTGTACAATACTTACGAAAGCGAATATGTAATGGATGCACATTATTTGATAGGGCTCATCTATTATTTTATGGAAGATATGGAAAACTCCAGAAAATACTTAAAATTGGCTAAAGAAGAAGGCGTAAATGTGTCTCAAACCCTACAAGATGCCGTGGGCATGGATACAAATCCGGAATAAAAAAATCTCTGTCAAATGAACAGAGATTTTCATTACCAGAAAAAGACAAAAAAAAGAAGTCTCTTTACTGAATACTATCGGTCTCAACCACAGCAGTGGTGTCAGAAACTTGTTCCAATGGCTTCAAATTGGCATGTGAAATCCATTTCCAGGCACCATCCTCTTCTACGAAAACACTCATGCGTGCAGCTGGTGCTTTTGACAGACGCTCGCCCTCAATGGTTTCTTCAACCGATACCATATAAGTTGTTACAATTACATTATTGTTTTGAGTAGAAACAAGATTTGCAATACTGTATGTATCAATATTTAATCCTGCAATGAGCGCTAATTCTTGCTCTTTGTTATTGGCACCATCTTCGTGTACTGCTTGAAAACCCTCCGTTATAAAACTGTCAGCAGCAGCAGTATCACTATTTTGCAGAATGGTCCATAATTGGTTTACCAATTCTTCTCCCGATTGTTCTTTAACTTCTTTTTTGGCATCAGATCCGCAAGAAAACATAAAGAAAGATGCCGTTAAGAGCAATGCAAAACTTAAAAGAGTAATTTTTTTCATGGTGTTCGTTCGTTTTTTATGAATAATTAGATTGTTCTTGCAAATGTATGGCTTT